>NZ_JAPVZK010000001.1:0-125844 GCF_041432345.1 Streptococcus sp. 27098_8_103 | reverse complement strand
TTTTTTATAGACTTTTCTTTTTGAAAACTGCCAGTCCACTTATATTAAAGATTACAATAACAGCTAAGGTAACTATAAGTGTATAGAAAATGGATTCACTATTAGCAGTCATAGCATAGAAAAACTGCAACGATAAATATGGCAAAATTTTGATATTTGGAAAAATGAGCATTGGCATAGAAAGTAAGATAGAGCTGACCAAATAGCCAATAAATACTGCAAGATAAGAATGACTAACATAGAGAATAAAGGAAACAATGGAAAGCCAAGCAAGGAGGCAAAGGAATTGAAGGAAAATGGTTATCAGTAGATTGCCAATAAAGCCATCAGGCATCGTTCCCAATCCATTTAAGATAGTTGCTGGAATAAAGGCAATCACAAGACTGATGACAACTTGCAAAAGTGCAATACAAGCCAGTACAAAGGCTTTGGCAAGGAAAAACTCTGTACGAGAAATCCCTACTGTCAAACTATTTTTATAGAGCTTTCCGATTAAATCAACTCCGAGAACGAGGCAAGTTAGAATAATACAGAGAAAAACGAGGTTTGAACCTTGACTAGATGCGTTAATCAGGGCTTGTACACCGTCCCAACCATGGGTTGGAATTTCTGGCTCTTCTGTCTGGATTGCCATCAGATGGCCAGTAGCTCCAATACTTGCGCCCATTAGCATGAGAGAAAAGAGAATGAACTCTGTAATCCAAAAACCTTTGGAACGGAAAAGACGGTAAAAGTCTGCTTGAATGGTATGTATCATGATGTTTCTCCTATTCGACCAATTGAGTGAAGTATTCTTCTAGATTTTGACGAGCGTAGTAAATCTCGTCAATAGCGACATCTGCCAAGGTTAATTCCTTAAGAATCTGTTTGACATCTTGTTCCTGACCAAAGATGTGGATTTCGTTTTCAGGATTGACAACCTTGAACTGGAGCTGGATTTGTTCTTTCAATACTTGGCAAGCTTTCTCTTGGTCAGCTGTTTTAAGCACAATATAATCCTCACTTAGTGTTTCAAATTCAGCTTTGCTGATTTCACGGATAATCTTGCCTTGATCTAAAATACCAAAGCGATTAGCAACGAGGTAGAGTTCTGACAAGATATGGCTTGAGATGAGAATGGTGATTCCTTTTTCTTGATTGAGCCGTTGAATCATCAGACGAAATTCTTTGATACCAATTGGGTCAAGTCCATTGATAGGTTCATCTAAAATCAGGAAGTCTGGTTTGGAAAGAAGGGCAATAGCGATGCCAAGTCTTTGCTTCATTCCAAGAGAGAAATCACGAAAGACTTTTTTACCTGTATCGGACAAACCTACATAGTCCAGTGTTTCTCGAATGACTTGATCAGCATTTGGAATATGACGAATCATACAGTAATATTTCAGATTTTGATAGGCTGTTAAGTGATTATGAGCTACAGGTGATTCGATCACTGAACCTACTCGAGATAGAGACTTGCTCCACTCATTTTCCGTTTTGCTGGAGAAGAGGGAAACAGTTCCTTTATCCACAAAGAGTAGTTGCGTAATGATTTTTATTAAGGTAGTCTTCCCAGCTCCATTCTTTCCTATAAGTCCATAAATATCTCCCTCTCTTATCGTTAGATGAAGATCCTGAAGAATAGCTTGTTTGGTAAAGTTTTTAGACAATCCATGAATATCAAGTACTGTTTTCATGATTCTCTCCTTTTGATTTATTTTGATAACTTTAGTATAAAGCATAGAAATCAAAGAAAGCTCAAGGATTTCTAAAGAGTTTCTAAAGTTTTAGGAATTCTTAAATATCAAAACCCAGTTGACACGAACTGGGCTTCTTAATTATAAAATATACTTCTCAATCGCACGCGCAACGCCGTCTTCTTCATTGCTTACTGTAACATCATCAGCTAGGGATTTGACATAATCGCTGGCATTTCCCATTGCAATCCCAAGTCCTGCAAACTGGAGCATTTCGATATCGTTATTAGCATCGCCCATGGCCATAATTTCTGACGGCTCAATCTTCAAAATTTCAGCTAGTCGAGAAAGAGCAGTAGCCTTTGTCGTTCCAAGTGGCATGGCTTCATAAATAACAGGCTGTGAACGAACTCCACTGAATCGTTGACAGAGTTCTGTAGCAAAACGTTGCTCAAAATCGTCTGTTTGACTCTCAGTTCCTAAAAACATTCCTTGGAACATGCGATACTTGCCACTGGTGGCTTCCTCAAGAGAAATTTCAGTCAGGTCTGAAAAGACTAGCTTGGCATCATTTTGAACGATTTCATTGGGCTTGCCACCGAGGACAAAATAATGTTCCTCATCAAAAAGAGTCAACTGAACATCACTCTTTTCAGCTAGGTCATAGAGGTATTCGATGTCAGCTGGACTAAGTTCTTGCCAATCAACTAGACTCCAGTCACTGGTCTGGTGAGTTGAACAACCGTTGTTAACAATAACATATTCGTTCTGGAGGTCAAGCCCCAGTTTTTGATAGTAGGGGAGGACACCGAAAAGTGGGCGACCTGTACAGAGAACTAGTTTGACACCTTTTTCGATAGCTTGGTGAATAGCAGTAATGTGAGCTTGTGGAATTTCCTTGGCTTCATTGAGGAGGGTTCCGTCCATATCCAAGGCTAGTAGTTTAATCATAAGACTTCCTTCTTTATCTTTTGGTATTATTATAGCATATAGACTATAAAATGTCTGACAGAATTGTAACATTCGACTTTCCTTTTCTTGAAAAACAAAATAAATTCTTATATAATATGTACACTTACTATTTAAGGAGAAAAAATGTCAAAGTATCACTTTAATTCAATTTACAAAAATGATGAAACAGAATCTACAGGCCTTCTTTTCATCAAAGTCTACAACAAGTGGGAAAGCAACTTAAAAAGAGTTTTGAAATCGCTTGGCCTCACTTTGCCCCAATTTATCGTTTTAACCTCGCTCTTGTTCCTGAGCAATAAAGAGGAATATGTAACGCAAGTTGATATTGCTCGGTTCACCGGTATGGATGTTATGACGGTTTCCCAGATTGTTAGACTATTAGAGAAGAAAGACTACATTAAACGTGATCAACATCCAAAGGATAGTCGGGCAAAACTGGTCTCAGTGACGAAGTCTGGCGCAGAGAAGGTCAATCATGCTTTACCCTTAGTAGAGGGGATTGATGAAGAATTTTTTGAAAAACTTTCTAACGATAGAGAAGGTTTTAATCGCATGTTAGTAGAGTTGGAGGATAAAAATGCCTAGATATTGGGTCGGAGTTGTTTCGAAGAACCATGTTTTAAGAGGAGTTGAAGGGAATTTTTGCCAGGTCTGTCATGGAAAAGGTGGCCCCTTAAATCGTATGAAAAAAGGTGACTACCTTTTATACTATAGTCCAAAATACGATATGAACGGTCAAGACAAGTTACAGGCTTTTGTGGCTGTAGGTAAAATTATTGATGTCAAAGCCTATCAAGTAGAGCAGTTTGAAGGATTCTTTCCCTTTAGACGAAATGTTGAGTATTATCAACCTGTCAAAGATTGCTCCATAGAAATAGCCAGACAACATCCTGAATGGAAAGACTATACTTCTCGACTTCGTTATGGACATTTTGAAGTTTCCAAAGACTTTTTCCTCTATATCTTTCAGCATATGAAAGTGGATGATGAAACATGATTGATTTGCTAATTAAATGATTGTCAACTAGAATTTTGGATTTGGTCTGTGAAGCGAACTTTGCTATAATAGAGTAAGAAACTTTGATAAACCAAACGAGGCTGAGATGAAATTACTTTATACTGATATTCGGACTTCTTTGACAGAAATCCTAACCAGAGAGGCAGGAGAGCTAGTTGCTGCTGGCAAGCGGGTCTTCTACATTGCCCCCAACTCTCTTTCTTTTGAAAAGGAACGCGCCGTGCTGGAATGCTTGTCCCAGCAGGCTTCTTTTGCGATTACCGTCACGCGCTTTGCTCAAATGGCTCGTTATCTGGTCTTGAATGACTTGCCTGCTAAGACCAGTCTTGATGACATCGGTCTTGGGATGGCTTTTTATAAGTGCCTTGCTGAACTTGATCCCAAGGAATTACGTGTTTATGGTGCGATTAAGCAAGATCCTCAGTTTATCCAGCAGTTGATTGAGCTTTATCACGAGATGACGACTGCTCAGATGAGTTTTTTGGACTTGGAAAGTTTGACAGATGAAGACAAGCGAGCAGATTTACTCTTGATTTTTGAGAAAGTAACCGCCTATCTCAATCAAGGCCAGTTAGCTCAGGGAAGTCAGTTGTCGCACTTGATTGAGGCTATTGAGAATGACAAGGTAAGTAGTGATTTTACTCAAATTGCCTTGATTATTGACGGCTTCACCCGTTTTTCTGCCGAGGAAGAGCGAATTGTGGACTTACTTCATGGCAAGGGTGTTGAAATTGTCATTGGGGCCTATGCTAGTAAGAAAGCTTATACCAGTCCATTCGCTGAAGGCAATCTCTACCAAGCCAGTGTGGAGTTTCTCCATCATCTAGCCTCTAAATACCAAACACCTGCACAAGACCTTTCTCAATCTCATGAGAAGATGGATAGTTTTGACAAGGCCTCTCGTTTGCTGGAGTCTTCTTATGACTTTTCAGAACTCGCTTTGGATGTCGATGAGAAGGACCGTGAAAACCTGCAAATCTGGTCTTGTTTGACACAAAAGGAAGAGTTGGAGTTGGTAGCGCGTAGTATTCGTCAGAAATTGCATGCCAATCCAGACCTGAGCTACAAGCATTTTCGTATTCTCTTGGGTGATGTTGCTTCTTACCAGCTATCGCTGAAAACCATTTTTGACCAGTATCAGATTCCTTTTTATCTTGGTAGAAGCGAAGCTATGGCGCATCATCCCTTGACACAGTTTGTCGAGTCTATATTGGCTTTGAAACGCTATCGTTTCCGCCAGGAAGATTTGATAAACCTCCTCAGAACAGGTCTGTATACCGACCTTAGTCAGGCTGATATTGATGCTTTTGAGCAATATATACGCTATCTTGGTATCAATGGCTTGACAGCCTTTCAGCAAACCTTCACCAAATCCCACCATGGAAAATTTGATTTAGGGCGTTTAAATACTCTTCGTTTGCGTATTTTATCCCCTCTTGAAACCCTATTTGCCAGTCGAAAACAAAAGGCTGAAAATCTCTTGCAAAAGTGGAAGGTCTTTCTAAAAGAAGGTGCAGTAACGAAGCAACTGCAAGATTTGACAGCCACTATGGAAGTCCTAGAACAGGAAAGACAAGCCGAAGTTTGGAAGGCTTTCTGTCACGTTTTAGAACAATTTGCGACTGTTTTTGCTGGTTCACAGGTTAGTCTAGAGGACTTCCTAGCCTTGCTCCATTCTGGAATGAGCCTATCTCAGTACCGTACCATTCCTGCGACAGTGGACACCGTTCTGGTGCAGAGTTATGATTTGATTGCACCACTTACTGCTGACTTTGTCTATGCCATTGGGCTGACTCAGGATCATTTGCCAAAAATTGCGCAAAACACTAGTCTTTTGACTGATGAAGAAAGACAAAACTTAAACCAAGCGACCGAAGAAGGCGTTCAATTACTGATTGCCAGCAGTGAAAACCTCAAGAAAAATCGCTACACTATGCTTTCCTTGGTTAATTCTACTCGTAAGCAATTGGTCTTGTCGGCTCCAAGCCTTTTTAATGAAAGTGAAAGTAAGGAATCTGCCTATCTTCAAGAGCTGGTCCATTTTGGATTTAGGCGGAAAGAGAAGAGAATGAATCACAAGAGGCTGTCTAAGGAAGATATGGGCTCATATCACAGTCTTTTGTCCAGTCTGATTGCCTATCACCAGCAGGGCGAGATGAGTGAGACTGAGCAAGATTTGACATTTATTAAGGTTCTGGCGCGTGTGATGGGTAAAAAACTAGACCAGCAAGGTTTGGAAAATCCAGCCCTCCCAACCAGTCCAAGCAGTAAGCAGTTGGCTAAAGACACCTTACAAGCACTCTATCCTACTGATCAGGAGTTTTACCTGTCAACCTCTGGTTTGACGGAGTTTTACCGTAACCAATACAGTTATTTCCTCCGTTATGTTCTAGGATTGCAGGAGGAATTACGCCTACGTCCTGATGCCCGTAGTCACGGGAATTTCTTGCACCGCATTTTTGAACGTGCCTTGCAGTTGCCTGACGAAGATTCCTTTGACCAACGTCTGGAGCAAGCTATCCAAGAAACCAGTCAAGAACGCGAATTTGAAGCAATTTATCAGGAAAGTTTGGAAGCCCAGTTTACCAAGGAAGTTCTACTTGATGTGGCGCGGACGACTGGCCACATTCTCCGTCACAATCCAGCCATCGAAACAATCAAAGAAGAGGCGAATTTTGGTAGAAAAGAGCAGGCCTTTATTCAATTGGATAATGGTCGCAGTGTCCATGTGCGAGGCAAGGTTGACCGCATTGACCGTTTGAAAGCTGATGGAGCGATAGGAGTAGTAGATTACAAGTCGAGTCTAACTCAGTTCCAGTTTCCTCATTTCTTTAATGGGCTCAATTCCCAACTACCAACCTATCTAGCTGCCCTAAAAATAGAAGGAGAGCAGAACTTTTTTGGTGCCATGTACTTGGAAATGGCTGAACCAGTCCAATCCCTCATGGCTGTTAAAAGTCTGGCAGGAGCAGTAGTAGAAGCCAGCAAATCTATGAAATACCAAGGCCTCTTTTTAGAAAAAGAAAGCAGGCATTTGGGCGAATTTTATAACAAAAGCAAGGCCAACCAGTTGACAGATGAGGAATTCCAGCTCCTACTGGACTACAATGCCCATCTTTACAAGAAAGCAGCTGAGAAGATTTTAGCAGGCCAGTTCGCCATCAATCCTTATACCGAAAATGGCAGAAGTATTGCTCCATACGTCCAGCAACACCAAGCCATCACAGGATTTGAAGCCAATTACCATTTGGGTCAAGCCCGTTTCCTAGAGAAGTTAGACTTGGCTGACAGCAAGCGTCTGGTCGGAGAAAAGCTCAAGCAAGCTTGGTTTGAAAAAATAAGAGAGGAGTTGAATCGATGAAGCCCATTCCCTTTTTAACTGAGGAGGAAATTCAAAAACTGCAAGAAGCAGAAGCAAATTCGAGCAAGGAACAGAAGAAAACTGCCGAGCAAATTGAAGCCATCTACACTTCTGGTCAGAATATTTTGGTTTCAGCATCTGCTGGTTCTGGGAAGACCTTTGTCATGGCGGAGCGTATTCTGGACCAATTGGTGCGTGGTGTCGAAATTTCTCAACTCTTTATCTCAACCTTTACTGTCAAGGCTGCCACAGAGCTTAAGGAACGTTTGGAAAAGAAAATCAGCCAACAAATCCAAGAAAGTGATGATGTCGAGCTCAAACAACACTTAGGACGTCAGTTGGCAGACCTACCCAATGCTGCCATCGGAACCATGGATTCCTTCACACAAAAATTCCTTGGTAAACATGGCTATCTGATTGATATTGCGCCTAATTTCCGTATTTTACAAAACCAGAGCGAGCAACTCCTTCTAAAAAACGAAGTATTCCATGAGGTCTTTGAAGCGCATTACCAAGGTAAACAGCAAGAGACCTTTAGTCATTTGCTGAAAAATTTTGCTGGGCGTGGCAAGGATGAACGTGGTCTGCGCCAGCAGGTCTATAAAATCTATGACTTTCTCCAATCCACCAGCAATCCTCAAAAGTGGCTGAGTGAATCTTTCCTCAAAGGCTTTGAAAAGGCTGATTTTACCAGTGAAAAAGAAAAACTGACTGAGCAAATCCAGCAAGCCCTTTGGGATTTGGAAAGTTTCTTCCGTTATCATCTGGATAATGATGCCAAGGAGTTTCCAAAGGCCGCTTATCTAGAGAATGTTCAGTTGATTTTAGATGAAATTGGCTCCCTAAATCAGGAATCCGATAGTCAGGCTTATCAGGCAGTGCTTGCGCGTGTTGTCGCCATTTCGAAAGAAAAAAACGGTCGGGCTCTGACGAATGCCAGTCGTAAGGCTGATTTGAAGCCCCTGGCGGATGCCTACAACGAAGAAAGAAAGGTCCAGTTTGCTAAACTAGGACAACTGTCAGACCAGGTAACCATTCTCGACTATCAAGAACGTTATCATCAAGACACCTGGGAACTAGCTAAGACCTTCCAAACTTTCATGAGTCATTTTGTGGAGGCTTATCGTCAGCGTAAACGTCAGGAAAATGCCTTTGAATTCGCTGATATCAGCCATTACACTATTGAGATTTTAGAGAATTTCCCGCAAGTTCGTGAGGCTTATCAGGAGCGCTTCCACGAAGTCATGGTCGATGAGTATCAGGATACCAACCACATTCAAGAACGGATGTTGGAATTGCTGTCTAATGGTCACAATCGCTTTATGGTGGGGGATATCAAGCAGTCTATCTACCGTTTCCGTCAGGCAGATCCCCAGATTTTCAATGAAAAGTTCCAACGCTATGCGCAAAATCCTAAAGAGGGCAAGCTGATTTTGCTCAAGGAAAATTTCCGTAGCAGTTCAGAAGTGCTGTCAGCAACTAATGATGTTTTTGCACGCCTTATGGACCAAGAGGTCGGCGAAATCAACTATGATAACATGCACCAGCTTGTTTTTGCCAATACCAAACTGACTCCTAATCCAGACAACAAGGCAGAATTTCTCCTCTACGACAAGGACGACTCTGGTGAGGAAGAAGAGAGCCAAGCAGATACTAAATTAACAGGTGAAATGCGCCTAGTTATCAGGGAAATCCTTAAACTCCATCAGGAAAAAGGTGTTGCCTTTAAAGAAATTGCCCTTTTGACTTCCAGCCGCAGTCGTAATGATCAGATTCTCCTCGCCTTGTCTGAGTACGGGATACCTGTCAAAACCGACGGCGAGCAAAACAATTATCTCCAATCTCTAGAAGTACAAGTCATGCTGGATACACTTCGTGTCATTCACAATCCCCTGCAAGACTATGCCTTGGTTGCTCTTATGAAGTCTCCAATGTTTGGATTTGATGAGGACGAGTTAGCACGTTTGTCCCTTCAGAAAGCAGAAGATAAAGTTCAAGAGAATCTTTATGAGAAACTGGTCAATACTCAAAAACAAGCAACAAGCCAGAAAAACTTGATTCACACAGCTCTAGCTGAAAAACTAAATCAATTCATGGATATCTTGGATTCTTGGCGCTTGTATGCCAAAACCCACTCCCTCTATGACTTGATTTGGAAGATTTACAACGATCGTTTTTACTACGATTATGTTGGAGCTTTACCAAATAGCCCTGCTAGACAGGCCAATCTCTATGCCCTAGCTCTGCGGGCTGATCAATTTGAAAAGAGCAATTTCAAGGGCTTGTCTCGTTTTATCCGTATGATTGACCAAGTTTTAGAAGCCCAGCACGATCTTGCGAGCGTGGCTGTCGCACCGCCAAAAGACGCGGTAGAGCTCATGACTATTCACAAGAGTAAAGGGTTGGAGTTCCCTTACGTCTTTATCCTCAATATGGATCAGGATTTTAACAAGCAAGACAGCATGTCAGAAGTCATTCTCAGCCGAAAAAATGGACTAGGTGTTAAGTATATTGCCAAAATGGAAACAGGAGCAGTAGAAGCTCACTATCCGAAAACCATCAAACTCTCCATTCCTAGCCTGACCTATAGGCAGAATGAAGAGGAATTACAGCTGGCAAGCTATTCAGAGCAGATGCGTCTCCTTTATGTTGCCATGACACGGGCTGAGAAAAAGCTCTATCTTGTCGGCAAGGGTTCTCGCGAAAAGCTGGAAGCCAAGGAATACCCAGCAGCTAAAAATGGAAAACTAAATAGCAACACTAGACTGCAAGCCAAGAATTTCCAAGATTGGATTTGGGCTATCAGTAAAGTATTTGCCAAGGATAATCTCAGCTTTAGCTATCGTTTTGTTGGTGAAGAGCAGCTGACTAGAGAAGCTATCGGTCAGTTGGAAACCAAGAGTCCTCTCCAAGATAGCTCCCAAGCAGACAATCGTCAGTCAGAAACCATTAAAGAAGCTCTTGAAATGCTGAAAGAAGTGGAAGTTTATAATACTCTTCGCCGTGCAGCCATTGAACTTCCTAGTGTTCAAACCCCAAGTCAAATCAAGAAATTCTACGAACCAGTTATGGATATGGAAGGTGTCGAGATTGCAGGTCAAGGCCAGTCAGTAGACAAGAAGATCAGCTTTTCTTTGCCAGATTTTTCAAGCAAAGAAAAGGTAACTGGAGCTGAAATTGGTAGTGCTACCCACGAACTCATGCAGAGAATTGACCTCAGTCAGCGACCAACCCTTGCTAGCCTAACAGAAACTCTCAAACAAGTTCAAGCCAGCCCAGCTGTTAGGGACAAGATTAATCTTGCTAAAATTCTATCTTTCTTTGACACAGCGCTCGGTCAGGAAATTCTTGCTAATACCAACCATCTCTATCGCGAGCAACCTTTCTCCATGCTCAAACGAGACCCAAAGAGTCAGGAAGATTTCGTTGTCCGTGGTATCCTTGATGGCTATCTGCTTTACGAAGACAAAGTCGTTCTATTCGATTACAAAACAGACCGCTATGATGAGCCAAGTCAACTCATAGACCGCTATCGTGGTCAATTAGCCCTATACGGAGAAGCCTTATCACGAGCCTATTCGATTGAAAATATTGAGAAATATTTGATTTTACTCGGTAAAGACGAGGTTCAAGTTGTAAAAGTATAAATTTAGAAAGGAGACCTCATGACACTTCCAGTTAGAAAATCCCTGCACGATGCGGTTTTACAGGCTTCAAAAGCCGATACTTGGGAACAAGCTACCAAGGAATGGAATGAAGTTTCCTTGATTTTTAATGGTATCGGCCGTAGCAATTGTGTCTGTGGAAATGCCATCAAATACGCCTACGAACTCTTTAATGGTATCACAGGCCAACGCCTCTTTCCGATTGGTAGCGACTGTGTTCGTCATTTTCATCGATTGTCCCTTGACCAGCAACTGGAAGAGGAAGAAAAACTGCTCAGAAAGGTTGAAAATCTGACCAGAAAAGCCCAGAAAAAGGAAAAAATCAAAGTTAACAAAAGTGACTTTGACGAGCGTCTTCTAAAGTGGCTCTGGGAAAAAGGTGTTTTTAAACCCAATCGTGGAAATCAGTTCTCACCTGAGAAAGACTATCGGCTTTTCCTAGAAGTCTTTCAAGGAGGAAGTTGGACCAAGGCAGAGCCCAAGAAGAAGGCTCGTATGGAAGAAGTCCTTGAAAAGTATATCAAACCCTTTTTACTTGGAAAACCAGATGACCAACTCTACCTTGTTAAGCTAGGTAAGGAGAAAATTGACTACGAACAAGAACTCCGTATCCAAGCAGAGAAAGAGCGCAAGAAGAGGGATAAAATCGCCAAGCAATATGCAGACAATCTGGTTCTAGCTATGGGCCCAGCAGAGCGTGCCTATCAAGATTACTTTGGCTTTACAGAGACACTGACTCAAGAAGAACGCAAGTGGGAGAAAATTCTTTTTGGGAAAAATAGAACAGAACGGGCTATCAAGGCCAAACAATACCAAAAAGAGCTGGAAAAAGACCAACGAATTGAAGCTCAGGATCCAATTGAAAGAAAGCAGAAGCAAACCCTGCTCCTTCGTATTTTATATATAAAACAAAGTATGAAAACGTAACGCAATTTTAAGACTTTTTAGACAATTAAGAGTATAATCAAGGTGTATTGCCTTTTTTATATATAATAGACTAATATAATAAAGGTCTTTGTAACATATATAAATTTTATTTCAAGGAGGAATAATGGAAAAGTATTATGGTGAAAAACAAGAGCGTTTTTCATTTAGAAAATTATCAGTAGGACTTGTATCTGCAACGATTTCAAGTTTATTTTTTATGTCTGTATTAGGTAGTTCATTTGTAGAGGCTCAAGAGACTAAAGGAGTTCACTATAAATATGTGACAGATTCAGAGCTATCATCAGAAGAAAAGAATCAGCTCGTTTATGATATTCCGACATACGTGGAGAATGATGATGAGACTTATTATCTTGTTTATAAATTAAATTCCCAAAATCAACTGGGAGACTTACCAAATACTGGAAGTAAGAATGATATGCAAACCCTAGTTGCGGGTGCTAGCTTAGCTGCTCTGGGAATTTTAATTTTTGCCGTTTCTAAGAAAAAGGTCAAGAATAAAACGGTATTACATTTAGTATTGGTTGCAGGAATAGGAAATGGTGTCTTAGTTTCAGCTCATGCTTTAGAAAATAATCTTTTGCTGAATTACAATACGGACTATGAATTGACCTCTGGAGAAAAATTACCTCTTCCTAAAGAGATTTCAGGTTATACATATATCGGATATATCAAAGAGGAAAACATAACTTCTGAGTCTAAAGTAAATAATCAAGAAAAATCAGCAGCCACTCCTACAAAACAACAAAAGGTGGATTATAATGTTACACCGAATTTTGTAGAGAATCCTTCAACAGTACAAACTATTCAGGAACAAACACCTGTTTCTTCAACTAAGCCGACAGAAGTTCAAGTAGTTGAAAAACCTCTTTCTACAGAATTAACGAATCTAAGAAAAGAAGAGAAACAATCTTCAGATTCTCAAGCACAGTTGGCAGAACATAAGAATCCAGAAGCGAAGAAAGAGGAGAAGATTTCTCCAAAAGAAAAGACTGGCGTAAATACACTAAGTCCACAGGATGAAGTTCTATCAGGTCAGTTGCATAAACCTGAACTCTTATATCGTGACGAAACTATAGAAACAAAAATAGATTTTCAAGAAAAAGTTCAGGAGAATTCTGATTTAGCTGAAGGAACTGTAAGAGTAAAACAAGAAGGTAAATTAGGTAAGAAAGTTGAAGTCATCAGAATATTCTCTGTAAACAAGGAAGAAGTTTCGCGAGAAATTGTTTCAACTTCAACGACTGCACCTGTTACAAGAATAGTCGAAAAAGGTACTAAAAAAACTCAAGTTATAAAGGAACAACCTGAGACTGTCACAGAACATAAGGATCTACAAGCTGGAGCTATTGTTAAACCCGCAGTCCAACCTGAGTTACCAGAGGCTGTAGTAAGTGATAAAGGAGAACCTGAAGTTCAGCCTGAATTGTCAGCAGCAGTAGTGACAGACAAAGGCGAACCAGAAGTTCATGAAAAACCAGAATATACAGGTGTACAAGCCGGAGCTATTGTTGAACCTGAAAAAGTTGAACCTCAATACGGTGGAGTTACTTCTGGAGCAATAGTGGAACCAGAGAAAGTAGAGCCACCGAAGGAATATACAGGCGTACAGGCTGGCGCTGTAGTTGAACCGGAACAAGTAGCCCCACTTCCAGAATATACAGGCGTGCAAGCCGGAGCAGTCGTTGAACCGGAACAAGTAGAACCACTACCTGAATACACAGGTCCACAGGCCAGAGCAATAGTCGAACCAGAGAAAGTAGAAGTACTGCCAGAATATACAGGAGTACAAGCTGGGGCGATAGTCGAACCAGAAAAAGTAGAACCGCCAAAAGAGTACACAGGTGTGCAAGCCGGAGCGATAGTCGAGCCAGAAAAAGTAGAAGCACCGAAAGAATATACAGGAGTACAAGCTGGAGCGTTAGTAGAACCAGAAAAAGTAGAACCGCCTAGTGAGTTTTCTGGAAGTATTAAACAACCAAGTACAGAAGAGACTAAACCAAATAATGAAAATACTAATACATCAGAAGAAATGAGTATTCAGAAAAAATCTAGTGCATTAATTAATATGAATTTTGTTACTAATTCAAATACTCAGCCAGCAGTAGGTTCAGCCACTTTTATTGCACCAAATGTACTTTTAACAGTAGCTCATAATTTCATTAATAATTCTTCTGATAATACTACAGGTAAGTTCATAGGGGATGAAACCAAAAATACATATGAATGGGTGACTCCTGATGGACAAAAAGGAACATTTACTGCTAAGGATATTCATTTTTATAATCAAAAAGATTATCCAAAAGGATTTATCTATGATCTAGCAGTGATTAAATTACCACAATCTTTAGAAAGAAAACATGTAAATCTAGTAGAAAATTATTCGAAAGTAAATGTTCATGACAAACTAAATGTTCATGGATATCCAGCTGGGAAGTATACTCACTTAAAAGACACTACCGTTGAGATGGAACAAAAATACGCTAATAATACTTATGGGGTCCAATACCAAGGTGGAAAAGCTGGTATGAGCGGTGGAGGAATCTTTAACTCTAAAGGAGAGGTCATTGGTATACACCAAAATGGAGCTGAGAATCGTTCAGGAGGATTAATTTTATCTCCAACACAATTAGCTTGGATTAGAAGTATTATAAACGGTAAAGAAATTACACCTAAATATGATGCTCTTGAACGTCATAAAGATGAGAAAAAAGATGACACTAAAGAAGAGAAAGAAATTGTTAAAAAATTAGAACTTAGAAATATTTCTTCTGTTGAACTATATTCGAAAGAAGGAGATAAGTATCGTCATGTAACTTCACTTTCAAGTGTGCCAAACATCTCTTCAAATTACTTTATGAAAGTTAAGTCAGAGAATTTTAAGGATGTAATGCTTCCAGTTGAAAGTATTACTAATGATAATAAAGATAATAGAGAAGTCTATAAAATAGTGGCTCGCGTAAATAATTTGATACAACATGAAAATGATAGAGTATTAGATAATTATACATACTACCTACCTAAGACGGTAAGTAGTGAAAATGGTGTTTATACATCATTTAAAAATCTTGTAGATGATATGAATAGTAACCCACATGGTACATTTCGTCTAGGGGCGACTATGGATGCTCGTGAAGTAGAACTTTTGGAAGGTCAAGAAAGTTATATTAATCACGAATTTAGTGGTACATTAATAGGTTCAAACAAGGATAAGAACTATGCTGTATATAACCTGAAAAAACCGTTATTTAACGTTTTAAATCATGCTAATATTCGAGATCTTTCAATAAAAGAAGCAAATGTTTCTTCTAAAGAAGATGCTGCTACAATAGCGAAAGAAGCGAAAAATGGTACTAACATTACTAATGTTCACTCATCTGGTGTAATTGCTGGTGAACGTGGCATTGGTGGTTTAGTTTCACAAGTTACAGATTCTAAAATCTTGAATAGTAGTTATACTGGTAGAATAACTAATACTTATGACACAAAGGCTACTTATCAAATAGGTGGTTTAGTTGGTAAACTTTCAGGAGCTAGAGCTTCAATTGATAGATCAGTTTCGTCTATTGATATGGCGACAAATGCTAATCAAGGAGACCAAATTGTTGGTGGTATAGCGGGAGTTGTTGATGATAGAGCGACAATCAGTAATAGCTATGTTGAAGGTAATGTTAATAATGTGAAACATTTTGGTAAAGTTGGTGGAGTCGTTGGTAATCTTTGGGATAATTCAGGAGAAGTTGAAAATTCAGGTCGACTATCTGATGTGCTAAGTGATGTTAATGTTACTAATGGGAACGCTATAGTTGGTTATGATTTTAATGGTATTAAAGCATTTAAGACATATAGTAATAAAAATAATAAAGTAGTAAATGTAGTTCAAGTGGACGATGAACTTGTAACTAAAGATTCAGATGTACAAAGAGGTACGATATTAGAATCTGACAAAGTGAATGCTAAAAAAGTTGAGTTAGTTTCTAAACAAAGTACTAAAGTAGAAGACTTCAATTTCTCTTCTAGATATGTAACTGACTATAGAAATCTTGAAAATGCCGATTCATCAAAAGAACAAGTTTATAAAAATATTGAAAAATTATTACCATTCTATAATAGAGAAACAATAGTTAAGTACGGGAATTTAGTAGAGACTAGTAGTAATCTTTACAAAAAAGAATTATTATCAGTAGTTCCTATGAAAGATAAAGAAATAATTAGTGATGTTAACGGAAGTAAATCAAGTATAAATAAACTATTACTATATTACACGGACAATACATCAGAAACGATAAATATACAATATCAAAGTGATTTTTCAAATGTAGCAGAGTATAGTTTGAATGGTACAAAATTAATTTACACACCAAATACATTACTTCGAAATTATAAAAATATTTTAGATGAAGTATTACCAGAATTAAATAAAGTAGAATATAAATCAGATGCAATTAGAAAAGTATTAGATATTTCTAAAGGTATTAGTTTAACAGAGTTATATCTAGATGAACAATTCGACAAAACAAAAGCAAACATTGAAGATAGTTTATCAAAACTTCTTTCTGCTGACGCGGCAATAGCTGAAAATAGTAATTCAATAATTGATAATTATGTAATAGAAAAAATTAAGAATAATAAAGAAGCGTTACTTCTAGGTTTAACTTATCTAGAACGTTGGTATAATTTTAAATATGATAATGCAAGTGCTAAAGATTTAGTTATGTATCACTTGGATTTCTTCGGTAAATCAAATAGTTCAGCCTTAGATAATGTTATTGAACTAGGTAAGTCTGGCTTTAACAATTTATTAGCGAAAAATAATGTAATTACTTATAATGTATTATTAGCGAAAAATTATGGAACTGAAAGTTTATTTAAAGCATTAGAAGGATATAGAAAAGTATTTTTACCAAAAACTTCTAACAACGAGTGGTTTAAAAAACAAACAAAAGCTTATATAGTAGAAGAAAAATCTACGATTAAAGAGGTAAGTGATAAACAATCAATAGCAGGTAGTCCATATTCTATTGGTGTATATGATAGATTAACTAGCCCATCATGGAAATATCAAAGTATGGTGTTGCCGTTATTAACACTACCTGAAAAATCTGTGTTTATGATAGCGAATATCTCTACTATTGGATTTGGTGCATATGATAGATATAGAAGTAAAGAATATCCTAAGGGAGAAAAATTAAATAAATTTGTTGAAGAGAATGCACAAGCAGCGGCTAAACGATTTAGAGACCATTATGATTATTGGTATAAAATTCTAGATAATGAAAATAAAGAAAAATTATTTAGAAGTATCCCAGTATATGATGCATTTAGATTTGGAAATGATGAAGATAATAAGTTA
Source organism: Streptococcus sp. 27098_8_103 (assembly GCF_041432345.1). Lineage (GTDB taxonomy): Bacteria > Bacillota > Bacilli > Lactobacillales > Streptococcaceae > Streptococcus > Streptococcus mitis_BV. Next base: position 108,854 of record NZ_JAPVZK010000001.1, on the reverse strand, counting down.
CAAGAAGCTAACTTTGAAACTAATCATCCAGCAATAAAACATTTCTTTGGTCCAGCAGGTAATAATGTAGTTCACAATGCTAATGGTGCATATGCAACAGGGGACGCATTCTACTATATGGCTTATCGTATGCTTGATAAATCTGGTGCGGTAACATATACGCATGAAATGACGCATAACTCAGATAGAGAAATTTATCTTGGTGGCTATGGTCGAAGAAGTGGCTTGGGACCAGAGTTCTTCGCAAAAGGCTTATTGCAAGCACCAGACCATCCAAATGACGCAACCATCACCATCAACTCGATCTTGAAACATTTAAAATCGGATAGCAAAGAAGGAGAACGATTACAAATACTCGATCCAACTACGAGATTTAATAGTGCAGATGATTTGAAGCAATATGTCCACAATATGTTTGATGTTGTCTATATGTTGGAATATCTTGAAGGACAATCAATCATTCAACATTTATCTAATTCAGAGAAAATGACTGCACTGAGAAAAATTGAGAATGTATTCGTCAAGGATCCAGATGGAAATAACGTATATGCAACAAATGTTGTCAGAGATCTAACAGTAGAAGAAGCTAAAAAACTACGTTCATTCAATGATTTGATTGATAATAATATTATTTCGTCTAGGGAATATGCGTCAAAAACATACGAAAGAAATGGCTATTTTACTATAAAACTATTTGCGCCGATTTATGCAGCATTAAGTAATGATGACGGAACGCCAGGTGATCTAATGGGACGTCGTATGGCATATGAACTATTAGCTGCTAAAGGCTTTAAAGATGGTATGGTACCATATATTTCAAATCAATTTGAACCCGATGCTAGGGAAAATAATAAAACGATTAGCTCATATGGTAAAACAAAAGGGTTAGTGACAGATAAATTGGTACTTCAGAAATTATTTAATGGACAATACCACACTTGGAGTGATTTTAAAAAAGCTATGTATACAGAGCGTCAAACTAAGTTCAATAAATTGAACAAAGTTACCTTTAATGATACAACACAGCCATGGACTTCCTTTGCAAGAAAAACTACTAGTAGGATAGAGGATTTACAGAGTTTAATGGATATTGCTGTCCGTCAGGATGCAGAAGGAACTCATTGGGATAACTATAATCCAGAGACTGACAGTGCGGTTCATAAGTTGAAGAGAGCGATTTTTAAAGCTTATCTTGACCAAACCGATGATTTTAGAAGTTCAATTTTTGATAATAAAAAATAGTATTTACTATTAGGAAATAAAAAGCAAATGTAGAGGATTAGAATTGTCATTATTAAAAAAAGATAAATTTTCCATTCGGAAAATAAAAGGTATTGTTGGTTCAGTATTTCTTGGGAGTCTTTTATTTGCACCCTCAGTTGTGAGGGCATCCACATATCACTACTTGGATTATGCTAATTTGACGCAAAATGAACGTGCTCACCTGAAATCAGGTACTCCTGATGAATCAAAAGAGTCATATGCCTTGATTTATGAAAAAGACGCATTACCAAACACAGGAAGTTCTCAATCTATTATGACTGTATTTGGTTTATTGACCATCGCTAGTATTGTTGTAGTTATTACAAAAGATAAGAGAAATAAAAAAATAGCTACATTTTTGATTGTAGGGGCGACAGGTTTAGTTACACTATCAACTGCTTCAGCACTTAATTTGAATACTAACATTCATGAGTCTGGTCGTGATGGTGTGTTGCAAATTTCTGGTTACAGATATGTTGGTTACCTGGAGCTTGATGATAGAACTGTTTTGTCGGTTTCTCCGGCATCAACTGTTTCGCCAGTTGAGCAACCCAAAGTTGTGACAGAGAAAGGCGAATCTAAGGTTCAACCAGCATTACCGGAAGCGGTTGTAACCGAAAAAGGGAAACCAGAAGTTCAACCAGCATTACCTGAAGCGGTTGTGACTGATAAAGGGGAACCAGAAGTTCAACCAACATTACCTGAAGCGGTTGTGACTGATAAAGGAAAACCGGAAGTTCAACCAGCATTACCAGAAGCGGTTGTGACTGATAAAGGCAAACCAGAAGTTCAACCAACATTACCAGAAGCTGTTGTGACTGATAAAGGGGAACCAGAAGTTCAACCAGCATTACCTGAAGCGGTTGTGACTGATAAAGGGAAACCAGAAGTTCAGCCAGCGTTACCAGAAGCTGTTGTGACTAATAAAGGGAAACCAGAAATTCAGCCAGCGTTACCAGAAGCTGTTGTGACTGATAAAGGGGAACCGGAAGTTCATGAGAAACAAGAATATACAGCTCCAATTGACGGTAATCTTGTTGAACCAGAAGTTCATGAAAAACCAGCATACACGGAACCTGTAAGCACCACAGGAGTAGATGAAAACGGAAACTTGATTGAGCCACCTGTTATTGACATTCCAGAGTATACTGAACCAATATCTACAGTTTCAGAAGTTGCACCAGAAAGAGAAGAGTTGCCTTCTTTACACACTGACATTCGTACAGAGACTATTCCTAAAACGACTATAGAAGAATCTGATTCTACCAAATTTATAGGCGATGATTCTGTTAAACAAGTTGGTGAGGATGGCGAACGTCAAATTGTTACTAGCTATGAAGAGTTACATGGCAAAAAAATCAGTGAACCAGTTGAAACCGTAACTGTGTTAAAAGAAATGAAGCCTAAAATTCTTGTAAAAGGTACAAAAGAAAAGCCTAAAGAAAAAACAGCTCCCGTTTTGACTTTGGAACGAACAGATACAAATGTATTAGACCGCTCCGCAAATCTTTCTTATCATTTAGTTAATGCAGATGGAGTCAAGATCAATAAAATTACTGCGACAATTAAAGATGGAAATGAAATTGTCAAAACAGTAGATTTAACTTCAGAGCAATTAAATAAGCAGGTAGAAGATTTAAAATTCTACAAGGACTATAAGATAGAAACCACTATGACCTATGACCGTGGTAAGGGAGAAGAGACTGCAACATTAGAAGAGAAGCCACTTCGCTTGGATTTGAAAAAAATTGAGTTGAAAAACATTGCCTCAACAAATCTTGTAAAAGTTGAAGAAGATGGAACAGAAACATTGAACGACTTCCTGACTGAGACACCAACAGAGACTGAAAAATACTATCTCAAAGTGACTTCTCGGGATAACAAAGTGACTCGTTTAGCAGTTGATAAAATCGAAGAGATTAATCAGGCTGGCCAAGTTCTCTACAAAGTAACCGCAAGAGCTGTTGACCTTATTCAGCATACTGACCCAAGTAAGATACGAAATGAGTACGTTTATTACATGGAAAAACCACGACCAAAGGTTGGAAATGTATATTACAACTTCAAAGAACTCATTGAAGATATGCAGAAAAAACCTGATGGTGAGTTTAAACTTGGGGCTGACTTAAATGCAACTAACACACCAACCCCGAACAAATCATATGTGACGAATGTGTTCAAAGGAAAATTATTGAGTGATGGAAGTAATCACTTCACTATCCATAATCTAGCACGGCCATTATTTGCAAGAGCTGAAAATGCTCACATCCATGACATTAATCTGGGTAATGTAAACATAAACATGCCTTGGGCTGACCGAACAGCACCACTCGGTGAAAACTTTAAGAATTCAACAATAGAAAATATCAAAGTGACTGGCCAAGTTGTTGGTAACAATGATGTGACGGGTATGGTGAACAAACTTGACGAATCCATCATGCGCAATGTTGCTTTCATTGGTAAAATCGAAAGTGTGGGTAACAAAGGTTGGTGGTCTGGTGGACTTGTCAGCGAAAGTTGGCGAAGTAATGTTGATAGCTCTTATGTAGATGCAAATATTAAGGCAAACAACGCCAAATTCGGTGGACTGATTGCGAAAATCGACCACGGTGTAAACCCTATGGATGTAAAACAAAAAGGTCACTTGACTAAATCCGTTGTTAAAGGATCCATGACTCTCAAAACAAATAACCAAAGCGGTGGACTCATTCACGATAACTACAATTGGGGATGGGTTGAAAACAACATCAGCATGATGAAAGTAAACAATGGTGAAATCATGTACGGTTCCGGTTCAGTGGATTCGGGCGACCCAGACTTTGGATTCCATTACTTCAAGAACAATGTATATGTGAAAGATGTTGCGTCAGGCAATGTTTCATATGAACGTTCAAAACAAATTCAGGGTGTAGATCAAGCTGAAGCTGATAAACGTATCGCAACCTTCAATATCACTGCTGATAAGTATGAAATCACAGATCCTCTTGTGAATAGACTTAACAACCTAACAACTCGTGATAATGAGTATAAAACAACTCAAGATTATGACGCAACGCGTGAGCAGGCATACCACAACATTGAGAAACTACAACCCTTCTACAATAAAGAATGGATTGTAAACCAAGGTAACAGATTGGCTACAAGTTCAAACCTAATGACTAAAGAGGTGTTATCTGTAACAGGTATGAAGAATGGTCAGTTTGTGACGGACTTATCAGATATTGATAAGATTATGGTTCACTATGCGGATGGCACTAAAGAAGAAATGGTAGTTACCGCTAAAGCTGATTCTAAAGTAGCTCAAGTAAAAGAGTATGATGTAGCAGGTCAAAACATTGTCTATACACCAAATATGGTTGTTAAAAATCGAGACAAACTGATTGCAGATGTGAAAGAAAGACTTTCAAGTGTTGACCTAATTTCAGCTGAAGTACGCGCGTTAATGGATATACGTAAGAAGGCAGGAGAAAATACAGATGCTCGTAAAGATGGATATATTCGTAATCTATACTTAGAAGAAAGTTTTGCCGAAGTGAAGCAAAATCTAGATAAGTTAGTCAAATCCTTGATCGAAAATGAAGACCATCAATTGAACGGTGATGATGCCGCGATGAAATCGCTACTCAAGAAAGTAGAAGATAACAAAGCTAAAATCATGATGGGTCTAACTTATCTTAATCGTTACTATGATATCAAATATGGTGATTTGAGTATCAAGGATATGATGATGTTCAAACCTGATTTTTATGGTAAAACACCAAGTGTCATCGACCGTTTGATTCAAATTGGGTCAAGAGAGCATTTCTTGAAAGGTGATCGTACACAAGATGCCTACAAAGAAGTGATTGCTGGTGCAACTGGTAAAGGTGATTTACGTAGCTTCTTAGACTATAACATGCGTTTGTTTACAGAAGATAAAGATTTGAATGACTGGTTTATTCATTCTGCGAAAAACGTTTATGTAGTAGAACCTGAAACAAGCACGGAAGCCTTTAAAGATAAGCGACATCGTGTATTTGACGGTTTAAACAATGACGTTCACGGTCGTATGATTTTACCATTGCTCAACTTGAAGAAAGCCCATATCTTTATGATTTCAACCTATAACACGATGGCTTATAGCTCATTTGAGAAATATGGTAAGAACACTGAAGAAGAACGTAAGGAATTGAAGAAACGTATTGATGAAGTCGCTAAAGCGCAACAAACTTACTTAGATTTCTGGTCTCGTTTAGCTCTTCCAAGTGTTCGTAACAAACTTTTGAAGAGCGAATATATGGTGCCAACACCTGTTTGGGATAATCAATCTTATGCAGGAATTAAAGATGCAAATCGTCAAGGTTATGGAAAAGGTGGAGCCGTGGTATCTCCTATTCGTGAACTATTCGGCCCGACTGACCGTTGGCATCAAGTTAATGGAGCTATGGGAGCGATGGCAAAAATCTACGAAAAACCGTGGAAAGATGAGCAAGTATACTTCATGGTAACCAATATGCTTGACCAGTTTGGTATTTCTGCCTTCACACATGAAACCACACACATTAATGACCGTGTAGCTTACTTTGGAGGACATAACCATCGTCAAGGTACGGATTTGGAAGCCTTTGCTCAAGGTATGTTACAAACTCCTGATAAGTCAACAACAAATGGTGAGTATGGTGCATTAGGTATTAACATGGCCTACCATCGACCAAATGATGGAAACCAGTGGTATAATCCAGACCCTGACAAACTTCAAACACGCGATCAAATCGACCACTACATGAAGAACTACAATGAAGCTATGATGATGCTTGATTATGCAGAAGCTGAAGCTGTGCTTCCTAAGGTTAAAGGTGACAATAGTAAGTGGTTCAAGAAAATTGACCGCGAAACACGTCGACCTATGGATAGAAATAAACTAGGTGCTCCTCACCAATGGGACAAAGTGCGTGACTTGACAGACGCTGAGAAAGCAACCAAGCTGGAAACCATCGATGACTTGGTAAATAATAATTTCATGACCATTCACGGAAATCCAGGCAATAAAGTCTTCCACCCAGAGGACTTTGGTACAGCCTATGTCAATGTTAATATGATGGCGGGTATTTACGGTGGTAATACGAGTCCAGGTGCCCCCGGTTCTCTATCCTTCAAACATAATGCTTTCCGTATGTGGGGTTACTTTGGCTATGAAAATGGATTTATCGGATATGTATCTAGTAAATACCAAGGTGAAGCGGATAAACAAAACCAGGGTAGATTGGGTGATGATTTCATTATCAAAAAAGTTTCAAACAACCAATTCTTAAACCTTGAAGATTGGAAGAAACATTGGTATCATGATGTGAAAGCCAGAGCTGAAAAAGGATTCACAGAGATTACAATTGATGGACAAACCATTCACAATTATAACGAATTGAAAGCCTTATTCGACAAAGCTGTCACAGAAGACCTCAAGAAAGATGGAAACTACTCAAATACTGAGAATTTGAAATCCAAAGTATTCAAAGCACTTCTTAAAAACACAGACGGTTTCTTTAATCAACTGTTTAAAAAAGACATTTAAATGTTTAAAATATAAAGGAGGCAGTTTTTTGCTCCCTATGAAAAGTCATCATTTGATGGCTTTTTTCTATACAGGGAGCTTAAAAGGCTATCATCAGACAAAATAGAGAAGGCATGATATAATATAAGGTAGATTTCTATGTAATTAAACAAGAACTGTTTGGACATCATTCATTTTAAAACTTTCTATGTTCAAACGATAATAAAATAAAAAAGGGGCTCTAAACCCTTGCTATGAAAGGAAAAAAACTCAATGGCTACTATTCAATGGTTTCCTGGTCACATGTCTAAAGCTCGTCGACAGGTGCAGGAAAATTTAAAATTTGTTGATTTTGTAACGATTTTGGTGGATGCACGTTTACCTCTATCTAGTCAAAATCCTATGTTGACCAAGATTGTTGGTGACAAACCAAAACTCTTGATTTTAAACAAGGCAGACTTGGCTGATCCAGCAATAACCAAGGAATGGCGCCAGTATTTTGAAGCACAGGGAATTCAGACACTAGCCATCAACTCCAAAGAGCAAGTGACTGTAAAAGTTGTAACAGATGCTGCCAAAAAACTCATGGCTGATAAGATTGCTCGCCAAAAAGAACGTGGGATTCAGATCGAAACCTTGCGTACCATGATTATCGGGATTCCAAATGCTGGTAAATCCACTCTCATGAACCGTTTGGCTGGTAAGAAGATTGCCGTTGTCGGCAATAAACCAGGTGTTACCAAGGGGCAACAATGGCTTAAAACCAATAAAGATCTTGAAATCTTAGATACACCGGGGATTCTTTGGCCTAAGTTTGAGGATGAAACTGTAGCTCTTAAGTTGGCTTTGACTGGAGCTATCAAAGACCAGTTGCTTCCTATGGACGAGGTGACCATTTTTGGTCTCAATTATTTCAAAGAACATTATCCAGAAAAGCTGGCTGAACGCTTCAAACAAATGAAAATTGAGGAAGAAGCGCCTGTTATTATTATGGATATGACCCGTGCCCTCGGTTTCCGTGACGACTATGACCGTTTCTACAGTCTCTTCGTGAAGGAAGTCCGTGATGGCAAACTCGGTAACTATACCTTAGATACATTGGAAGACCTCGATGGCGACGATTAAAGAAATCAAAGAACTCCTTGCTACTGTCAAGGACCTTGATAGCCCTATTATTTTAGATCTTGAAAAGGATAATCGCTCTGGAATTCAAAAGGAAATCAGCAAGCGTAAAAAAGCTATTCAGGCAGAATTGGATGAGGATCTTCGTTTGGAATCCATGCTTTCCTACGAAAAAGAACTGTATAAGCAAGGATTGACCATGATAGCAGGTGTTGACGAGGTTGGTCGTGGTCCTCTTGCTGGTCCTGTAGTCGCTGCAGCAGTTATTTTACCTAAAAATTGTAAAATTAGAGGTCTCAACGACAGCAAGAAAATTCCTAAAAAGAAACATCTGGAGATTTTCCAAGCAGTTCAGGACCAAGCCTTATCAATCGGGATTGGTATCATGGATAATCAGGTCATCGACCAAGTCAATATCTATGAAGCAACCAAACTGGCCATGCAGGAAGCAATCTCTCAGCTCAGTCCTCAACCTGAGCACCTTTTGATAGATGCCATGAAGCTGGATTTACCCATTTCACAAACATCTATCATCAAAGGAGATGCAAACTCTCTCTCTATCGCCGCGGCTTCTATAGTAGCCAAGGTGACACGTGATGAATTGATGAAGGAATTTGACCAGCAATTTCCCGGCTATGATTTCGCTGCTAATGCAGGATATGGAACAGCTAAACACCTGGAAGGACTGAAAAAAATAGGAGTTACCCCTATTCATCGGACCAGCTTTGAACCCGTTAAATCGCTGGTTTTAGGAGAAAAAGAAAGTTAAATTAGAAGGAATGATTATGGAGGAACAGTCAGAAACACTCAGTTCCAAGAAAGAATTTGCCTTTGCCTCGAGTACCATATTATCCCAAGTTGGACGAGGAATCATTGTTGGTCTCGTTGTTGGAATTATCGTTGGATCCTTTCGTTTCTTAATCGAAAAAGGCTTCCACCTGATACAAGGACTTTATCAAGATCAAGAGCATCTAGTGCGCAATCTTTTTATCATTGGTCTATTTTATTTAATAGTTTGTTGGCTCAGTGCGAAATTAACTCGGTCAGAAAAAGACATCAAAGGCTCAGGAATTCCTCAAGTCGAAGCAGAATTAAAGGGATTGATGACTCTCAACTGGTGGGGAGTTCTTTGGAAAAAATATATTCTAGGAATTCTTGCTATTGCCAGTGGACTTATGCTGGGGCGAGAGGGACCCAGTATTCAACTTGGAGCGGTAGGTGGTAAAGGAATTTCCAAGTGGCTTAAATCCAGTCCAGTGGAGGAACGCTCCTTGATTGCTAGTGGAGCTGCAGCAGGATTAGCCGCAGCCTTTAATGCACCAATTGCAGGACTTCTCTTTGTTGTAGAAGAAGTTTATCACCATTTTTCGCGCTTTTTCTGGGTGTCTACTCTCGCAGCTAGTCTCGTAGCAAACTTTGTCTCTCTGCTCATATTTGGGCTAACGCCAGTGCTAGACATGCCTGATAATATCCCTCTCATGACCCTAGATCAGTATTGGATATATCTCCTCATGGGAATTTTTCTCGGGCTTTCCGGTTTTCTCTATGAGAAAGCTGTGCTCAATGTTGGTCGAGTTTATGATTGGCTTGGTCAAAAAATCCATTTGGATAGAGCTTATTACCCAATTTTTGCCTTTATTCTCATCCTACCAGTCGGAATCTTCTTACCCCAAATCCTTGGTGGTGGAAATCAGCTGGTTCTTTCCCTAACTGAGCAAGATTTTAGTTTTCAAGTTCTATTAGCGTACTTTTTGATTCGCTTTGTTTGGAGCATGATTAGCTATGGAAGTGGCCTGCCAGGAGGAATTTTCCTACCAATTTTGGCACTTGGCTCCTTACTTGGTGCCCTAGTTGGTGTTATTTGTGTCAATCTTGGACTTGTCAGTCAAGAGCAATTCCCTATATTTGTCATTCTAGGAATGAGTGGCTATTTTGGAGCAATATCCAAGGCTCCCTTAACTGCTATGATACTCGTAACTGAGATGGTAGGAGATATTCGCAACCTCATGCCACTTGGTTTAGTAACCTTGGTCGCCTACATCATCATGGATCTACTCAAGGGGGCGCCAGTTTATGAGGCTATGTTGGAAAAAATGCTACCTGAAGAAGCGTCAGATGAAGGAGAAGTCACACTTATTGAAATTCCTGTATCAGACAAAATCGCTGGAAAACAGGTTCATGAACTCAATCTACCACACAACGTCCTCATCACAACACAAGTCCATAATGGTAAGAGCCAAACAGTTAACGGCTCAACCAGAATGTATCTCGGAGATATGATTCACCTAGTTATTCCAAAAAGTGAAATTGGGAAAGTCAAAGATTTGTTGTTGTAGTGATTTTTACATAATTTATGTTATGTAAAAAATAAACTTCTTAATTAAATATATTAGAAAACCGATTCTCAGCAATGAGATCGGTTATTTTTACATATAAGATATTTCACGTACAAATAATTGAGCTTTGGAAAAATAAGACTATAATTAAGTTAGAATTGATAATGCATAAAGCTAGAAAGGAGTTTACTGTATAAAATCTGTACAGTAAGATTAAAATCATGAAAAAGAAAACAATAGCAATTATACAATGTATTTTGTATCCCATAGCTCCTTACACAGCTCTTCAGTTAAGTAGAATGAACAGAAGTATCGTTACTGATAATCTCTTTTTTATTTTCCTTATTCTGTTGACTATTTCATTCTGGTTTAGTATTTGGAAACTAGAAAAAGCACTAGATAATGATTCACAATGAAACTGCAAAGATTTAAATCCATTTTACGCAAAAACTGGAAAATTTTGTACTTTTTCCTAAACAGTGGATAAGCCCTTGATACAACTGGGTTTAAGACGTAAAGTACACTCTCTAAAAATTGTACTTTATAATTGAAATGTACTTTATTTTAAGGCAAGATAAAGTACATTTTTTGATCCAGAAGCGTTCAATAAGTATCATTTATAAAGTACATTTTGGTAAAAAGTATTAATACTTTCAATTGTACATTTTTAATGAAAATATTTCTTTTCTAACCATTACAAAACTCGTGAATGTTGAATACTTAGTGGTATAATTAAAACATGACATATAGAAAGAAATACCCCTATGGAAAATAATCATAGTGAAGTTCAAAAAAATAAATTGACAATTAATAAAGTCCCAGTTCAAAACAAAAAGCTTACAGAAGCCCTTAGAGTTTTTCATGAGACACTTAATCATTCAAGGTTGATTGAGGTTCAAAATAGTATGCTACAAGCAAATAAAGCTGCGTTAGCCAGTTTTAATTTTTCTAAGCAAATAGCTGAAACCACTAAACCGTTTCTAACAGAAATAAACTCAGCCACATCTATTTTAAATAACCAAAGATATCTTAAAATTTTATCTGATACAGAAGCAGCATTTAGTGCAATTTCTTTAAAAACTCAAATAGATAATATCGGACGAATACTTGAGCCTATTCACAATATTTTTGATAAATCTGCTTTTAATTTTACTGAAAGTTTAAAAGAATTCTTAAAGAAATACCATGAACCTTATTCTGAAACAGAAGCAGAAGCAATAACTTTAAATATTGAAAAACTTGCTGAAGAAGGTTGGGTAATCTACCATAGCTATAGTGATGACTATCGAACAATCTGCACTATAGATTTTGAAGTATTGATAAAGGAGTGGCAAACTCTATTAAAAGAAGATCTTGAAGATAAGGAGCTTATACAAGAGTTAAAAGACTCAACGTATTACTCAGAACCCTTGATAGATTCTATGATCGAAAGTTATAGAAGCCAAAATTATTACGCTGCTTATACACTTGCTACAATAGCTATTGATGGTGCATTAAACAGATTTTCAGAACAATATTCAAATAAAGAAAAAATACTTGTAGGATACAAATCTGTAGATTTATTAAATAATAAAATTGTTAATAAGACGTTTTCTGATATTAGTCTATTTCATTGGTTATTCAAATTTTTTGTTCGTACTAATAACTTCACATTAGAAGAACCTAATAGGCACATGATTTGTCATGGGCGATGGGAACAGCCACTCTTTGAAACAGATTTTTTAAAGTTATTTAATGTACTTTTATGTATTCTAGAAAACTTTGAGTTTTTTCAGAGTGATTTTTTAAAATTACAGTGAATTGACGCTATTTGTTAAATAAAGAAAGTGATTTGAAAATGGATATTATTGTTAACACGGATTTTATTAATACTGTCATCACTTCTATAATTACGTCAGGGATTATCGGAGTCTTTATATCAGAATACTATCAAAGAAAAACTTTAGTTAAAAAAATGAAAAGAGATTTTGTGATAGAACTCTTTGCTAATAGATTTATGTTAAGAGAGGATTTTTCTGATGATGCAAATGAATTAAATAAAACTCTTGGTAAAATACCGATTATTTTTTCTGACAACCAAGAGGTAATTAGTTGTTATAAAAGAATGTTCCTTAATAGAAACGATGAAACTTTATTAAACTTAATCAAGTCCGTGTGTATGGATAAGACAGTTAATATTGATATTTCTAAGTGGGACGATAAGATGATTATGAAGACACTTTTTATAAAATAAAAATATTTTTAAGTACTACAAAAGTGTTTAACTCCTTAGTTGAATAAAGTAAAATAAAAGTACATTCTTAATAAGATGTACTTTTTCTTGTTTTGTTTTTTTGATAAGGCAAATTTAATTCCTTGTCTATCTAATTTATCTAATTGTTCCAGGAGATCTTGTTCATCATTTTTTGACCAGCCACCATTTTCATTGTAAGTGGCAGTAGATATTAGATAAGGCGAATCCAAAAAAAACAAAATCTCCAGTTTTAAAGTTTTGTTTTTTTTAAAATTCTCTAAAATCTAAAGAAGAAAAATTAATTTTGCGCTCTTGTAATAAAAGGATGAACTTTTTCAGCTTCTCAGCCATATTTATATTAAAATCTCTCTTTCCTGTTTAGCTATGATGAAAGTTCAAAAAAATTTTTTAGTTATTCAAAGGTTCTAAGTCTTTTTTTAAAAGCTTCATAACATCTTTCCGAAAAACTATAATTTTCTTGAAAAATGTGCAAGTCTATGCTATACTACTAGTAGACTTATTTATGGAGAAAATACATGAAACGTGAGATTTTACTGGAACGAATCGACAAACTAAAAAAAATCATGCCCTGGTATGTTCTTGAATACTACCAATCTAAGCTGGCTGTGCCCTACAGTTTTACAACCTTGTACGAATATCTCAAGGAATACGATCGATTTTTCAGCTGGGTTTTAGAGTCTGGTATTTCAAATGCTGATAAAATGTCTGATATTCCTTTATCTGTCTTGGAAAATATGTCTAAGAAAGATATGGAATCTTTTATCCTTTACCTACGTGAACGTCCTTTGCTGAATGCTAATACAACCAAACAAGGAGTTTCACAGACAACCATCAATCGGACTTTGTCAGCACTTTCTAGTCTTTACAAGTATCTGACCGAGGAGGTTGAAAACGATCAGGGGGAACCTTATTTTTATCGTAATGTAATGAAGAAAGTTTCAACAAAGAAAAAGAAAGAAACACTTGCTGCCAGAGCTGAAAACATCAAGCAAAAACTCTTTTTAGGTGATGAAACAGAAGGTTTCCTAACTTATATTGACCAAGAGTATCCACAACAACTTTCAAATCGCGCTCTCTCATCATTCAACAAAAATAAAGAACGTGATTTGGCCATTATTGCCCTTCTCTTGGCGTCTGGTGTCCGCTTATCTGAAGCTGTTAATCTGGATCTAAGAGATCTCAATCTAAAAATGATGGTTATCGATGTTACTCGAAAAGGAGGCAAACGTGACTCGGTCAATGTCGCTGCTTTTGCTAAGCCTTATTTAGAGAATTATTTGGCTATTCGAAATCAACGCTATAAGACGGAAAAAACAGATACAGCCCTTTTTTTGACTCTCTACAGAGGAGTTCCTAATCGTATCGATGCTTCCAGCGTTGAGAAAATGGTTGCTAAGTATTCTGAGGACTTCAAAGTGCGTGTAACTCCCCACAAGCTCCGCCATACCCTAGCAACTAGGCTCTATGATGCCACTAAATCGCAAGTTTTGGTTAGTCACCAGCTAGGTCACGCCAGTACACAAGTCACTGATCTCTATACCCATATTGTCAACGATGAACAAAAGAATGCTCTGGACAGTTTATAAATCACATAAAATAAATTATGTAAAACGCAGCTCAAAAAAAGAAGGTGCTAAAACAAGCAACTTCTTTTCTTTTTATCCCACTACCGCTTCAGCAATTTCTTCACGGCTAATACCAGCGAAGTAGCGTGTAATATCAATAGTTTCTAGAGCTTTAAGGACGTCTTCGCGTTCGTATTTAACGCCTCGAAGGACATCTTCTACTGCAGCAACGTCTTCAATACCAAAGAAGTCACCATAAATCTTGATGTCTTGGATTTTTGATTCAGTAACGTTAGCAAAGACCTCCACCTTACCACTAGTGAATTTTGTTCCACGACGGACGTTAAATTCAGGTGATTTACCGTAGTTCCAGTCCCAAGTACCGAACTTAGTATCCTTGATTCGATTGATTTCAGCCAATTCTTCCTCAGAAAAGACGTATTCAGTCATCTCTGGATACTCTTTTTTCATGTATTTCAAGAGCAAATCACGGAATTCTTCAACTGTGATTTTTTCTGGTAATTCATTGACAATATTGGTGACACGGGCGCGGACGGATTTCACACCTTTTGACTCAAATTTGTCCTTTGAAACCTTGAGGGCGTTAGCAAGGACTGACAAATCAACGTCAAAGAGCAAGCAACCGTGGTGCATGATACGACCATTGATATAGGCTTGGGCATTGCCACAGAACTTCTTACCATCAATCTCAAGGTCATTACGACCTGTGAACTCAGCTTTAACCCCAAGTTGAGCTAGTGTATTGATAACTGGAGTTGAGAAGCTCTTAAAGTCAAAAGCCTTGTTTTCATCTTCTTTTGAGATGATTGTGTAGTTGAGGTTATTTAAATCGTGGTAAACAGCTCCACCACCACTGATACGGCGGACCACCTCAATCCCATTTTCTCGAACATAATCACGGTTGATTTCTTCGATAGTATTTTGGTGACGACCAACAATGATAGATGGCTTGTTAATCCAAAGTAGGAAGATTTGTTCCTCATCCAAAAGATGTTTAAAGGCATATTCTTCCAAGGCAATATTAAAGGCAGTGTCGTTTGAATGATTGATAATATATTTCATGATATCCCTTTATACGATAGAGACTGGAAATAACCGTCCAGTCCAGTCTAGTCTATCTTTCTTTTATTTTTTCTTAGGTGAATGGATAGCCATTCCTAGAACATCCGCAAATGCTTCGTACATCACTTCAGAGTAGGTTGGGTGTCCGTGGATGGTCTTCAGCATTTCTTCAACAGTAATTTCCATTTCGATAATGCTTGACGCTTCGTTAATCAATTCTGCAGCTGCAGGACCGATGATATGAACACCAAGGATTTCTCCGTATTTCTTATCTGCAATGACTTTTACGAAACCTTGAGCAGCATCTGAGGCAATGGCACGACCGTTAGCAGCAAAGTTGAACTTACCAATAGCTACATCGTATTTCTCACGGGCTTGTTCTTCAGTCAAACCTACTGCTGCTACTTCAGGAAGAGTATAGATAGCTGCAGGAGTCAGATTCAATTTGGCAACAGCATGGTTTCCTTTAAGAGCATTTTCAGCGGCAACTTCCCCCATACGGAAGGCGGCGTGCGCTAACATCTTAGTACCGTTGATGTCACCTGGTGCGTAAATACCTGGAACAGAAGTTTCCATGTATTCGTTGACCTTGATGCGGCCACGATCCAATTCAAACTCAACCTCTCCAATACCTTCAAGATCTGGCACACGACCGATTGAAAGAAGGGCTTTGTTTGCGATGATATCATCTTTTCCTTCAACTTTGATACGGAGTTTGCCATCTTCTTCAATGATTTCTTGCAGTTTAGTACCAGTCAAGATGGTCATTCCTTTACGCTCAAGGATCAAGCGAAGGTTCTTAGACACTTCTGCATCCATAGCTGGCACGATACGGTCCATCATTTCAATAACAGTTACTTTTGAACCAAATGTCATGAAGGCCTGACCAAGTTCGATACCGACAACACCACCACCGATGATAACAAGGCTTTCTGGTACTTCGTTCATTTCAAGAATGTCATCACTAGTCATGACAAGTGGAGATTCCATACCAGGGACGTTGATCTTGCTGACTTTTGAACCACCAGCAAGGATGATTTTCTTGGTTTCAAGCAATTCAGAACCATTTACCAAGACATTCTTGTCTTTAGTAATAGTACCGATACCCTTATGAACAGTAACTCCGTAGCTACGAAGAAGACCTGCAACTCCACCAACCAAAGTATTGACAACCTTAGACTTGGTTTCAAGGAGTTTGTCCATATCTACAGTGAAGTTAGGATTTTCAATCACGATACCACGGTTTGCTGCATGACCGATGTTTTCGATGATTTCAGCGTTGTGAAGGTAGGTCTTGGTTGGAATACAACCACGGTTCAAGCAAGTTCCACCGAGTTCAGATTTCTCAACAAGGGCTACCTTCCCACCAAGTTGGGCTGCTTTAATCGCTGCAACATAACCAGCAGGGCCTCCACCAATCACAACGATATCAAAGGCATCATCGCTCTTACCATCGTCGTTTGAGGCACTAGCTGCAGGTGCAGGGCTAGCTTCTGGGGCTGCTGCTCCAGTTGTTGGGATGTTTTCCCCTTCTTCACCAAGGTAACCGATAACTTCCGTTACAGGGACAGTTTCACCGTCTCCTTTGAGAATGGCAATCAAGTACCCATCTTCTTCGGCTTCCAATTCCATACTGACTTTGTCAGTCATGATTTCCAAAAGGATTTCTCCTTCTTTTACAAATTCTCCGACTTTTTTATTCCATTGGACGATTTGTCCTTCTGTCATATCCACGCCGGCTTTTGGCATAATTACTTCTAAGGCCATGTCTTCCTTCCTTTATCTATATTTTAAAAATGAATACTCTTGTTCTTAAATCAACATTGAGATTGGATTTTCAATCAATTCTTTCAAATCTTTCATAAACTTAGCACCAGCCATACCATCTACGACACGGTGGTCAATTGTTAAACCAAGACTCATGATTGGGCGAATGACAATCTCACCATTGACGACAACTGGCTTCTCGATTGTCGAACTGACACCAAGGATAGCTGAGTTTGGCTGGTTGATAATCGGACCAAAGGACTGAACGCCAAACATTCCCAAGTTACTAATTGTGAATGTTGAATTTTGAAGTTCACTTGGAGCCAATTTACCAGCCAAGGTACGACCAATAACATCCTTGAAGGCTACAACCAGTTCAGAAAGACTCATCTTCTCAGCATTGTAAACAACAGGCGTCATCAATCCATTATCCATCCCAACTGCCATGGCCAGGTTGACATAGTTATGAGTGATAATAGTCTTGCCATCTTCTGTCAATGAAGCGTTGATGTATGGGTGTTTCATCAATGTCTTAACAACGGCTAATGAAAGAAGATCAGTAACCGTAATTTTCTTACCAGTTACTTCCATGATTGGTTCAAGGACTTTCTTACGAAGAGCCAACATTTCAGTCATATCAACTTCATAGTTGAGCGTGAAGGTTGGCGCAGTTAGGTAAGATTCAACCATGCGTTGGGCAATAACCTTACGCATTGGTGTCATTGGAATACGCTCGATTTCACCGTATGGTGTTACATTATCAGGAACTTCTTCCACTTTTTCAATCTGAGCAGGAGACTTGATGGTATCGTTTTCGATATTTTCAGGAAGCAGGGCCAAAACATCCTTCTTCATGATTTTACCACGATGACCAGTTCCTTGGATTTCCTGCCAAGCAATGTTATGTTCGAGGGCAATTCGTTTTGCAAGTGGCGAAATGCGAACCACATTTGTGTCTTTATAAGTTTCCACGTCTTCTTTGTGGACACGACCGTTTGCACCTGAGCCAGAAACGTCGTAAAGGTTGATCCCTAGATCATCCGCTAACTTTCTAGCTGCAGGAGTCGCTCTTAACTTGTCATCAGCCATGACCTCTCCAATTCTATTATAAGATACTAAGGGCGTCAAAAGTCAAAGTGAAAATAGGAAACTTGACGAAGAAACTTTAGTTTCTAGGAAAGTTTATCTTTTTCACACAGACTTTAGCCCGAGTTCAATTAAATGATACAAAGGGCGTTAAAAGCGACTGAAAAATAGGAAATCGATGATGGCTTCGATGAAGCCAAGGAGATTTATCTTTTTTCAGAGCTTTTAGCCCGTGCTCAACTCTACAAGCAACTTGGATACAACACGTATCTCAAGTTGCTACGGTTGCCGCTATTAGGCGACCAACCTAGTAGACTTACTAAGTTTTTTATCGAATATTATTGATTCGTCAAAAAACTGTCACAACTTTACAAATAACTTGGGTACGTAATGCATCTCAAGTTGCTACGGTTGCCACTATTACGCGGTCAACCTAGTAGACTTACTAAGTCGTTCGTCGAATAACATCGATTCGACTCTCTCCTGTCGCAAATTTGCAAATAACTTGGATACAATACATATCTCAAGTTACTAAAGTTAAAAACAACCGTTGTTTTACATAATTTATCTTATGTAGTTCTATTCTTTGTTATATGTTTTACGGATGGCATCTTTGATACTTTCAACTGTTGGAATCATTGCATTCTCTAGGTTTTGTGCGTAAGGCATTGGCACATCTTCTCCTGCACAGCGGCGGATTGGTGCATCTAGATAGTCAAATGCTTCTGACTCTGAAATAATAGCTGAAATCTCTCCGATATAACCGCTTGTTTTGTGGGCATCGTTGACCAGAACAACTTTACCTGTCTTCTTAACTGAGTTAATGATGATATCCTTATCAAGCGGAACAAGGGTACGTGGGTCAACAATCTCAACAGAAATGGCTTCTTCTGCTAATTCTTCAGCAGCTTGAACCACACGGCGAAGCATTTTTCCATAAGTAACAACTGTTACATCCGTTCCTTCGCGTTTGATTTCCCCAACACCAAGTGGGATTGTGTAGTCTGGATCAACTGGCACTTCCCCTTTTTGGTTAAATTCTGACTTGTACTCAAGAATGATAACAGGGTTGTTATCACGGATAGAAGACTTGAGCAGTCCTTTCATGTCCGCAGGTGTACCTGGAGCCACAACCTTAAGTCCAGGAATATGAGTAAACCAAGACTCTAGTGATTGCGAGTGCTGGGCTGCAGAACCAACTCCATTACCAGCAGCGCATCGAACAGTCATTGGAACCTGACCTTTACCACCAAACATGTAACGTGTTTTAGCTGCTTGGTTAACGATATTGTCCATGGCAATAACCGAGAAATCCATGAAGGTCATATCGACGATTGGACGAAGGCCTGTCATGGCTGCTCCTGCTGCTGCTCCAGAAATGGCAGCTTCAGAAATCGGACAGTCACGGACACGTTCTGGACCAAATTCTTCGAGCATTCCAACAGAAGTTCCGAAGTCTCCTCCGAAGACGCCGACGTCTTCTCCCATCAAGAATACATTTTCATCGCGACGCATTTCCTCAGACATAGCAAGGATAATGGTGTCACGGAAGGACATTGTTTTTGTTTCCATTTTATCTCTTTCTCCTTAGTCTGCGTAAATATCTTCAAATGCTGATTCAAGCGGTGGGAATGGACTTTCTTCTGCAAATTTAACAGAAGCTTCTACTGCTTCTTTGACTTGCGCTTGGATTTCTTCCAATTCTTCGGCACTTGCAATGTTATTTTCAATAAGGTAATTGCGGAGGTTTTCGATTGGGTCTTTTTGTTTCCACAATTCCACTTCTTCACGCGTACGATATTTACCAGGGTCAGATGATGAGTGACCAAGCCAACGATAAGTGACACTTTCAATCAAGACTGGTCCATTGCCACTGCGAACATGGTCTACAGCTTTCTTAAATCCTTCGTAGACATCGATGACATTGTTACCGTCTTCGATGAACATTCCAGGAATTCCATAAGCGGCGCTACGTTGATGGATATTCTCCACATTAGTCATTTTCTTGATATCCGCAGATATACCGTAACCGTTGTTAATGCAATAGAAAATGACTGGCAACTTCCAGATAGAAGCCATGTTCACTGCTTCGTGGAAAACACCTTCATTGGTCGCACCATCTCCAAAGAAGCAGACAACGATTTTACCGGTATTTTGCATTTGCTGACTAAGAGCTGCACCGACAGCAATTCCCATACCACCACCTACGATACCATTGGCACCAAGGTTACCAGCATCAAGGTCGGCGATATGCATAGAACCACCTTTACCTTTACAGGTTCCAGTGTATTTACCAAGGATTTCAGCCATCATCCCGTTGAGGTCAATCCCTTTGGCAATAGCTTGTCCATGACCACGGTGGTTTGAGGTAATTAGATCATCTGGATTGAGAGCTAACATAGCACCCACGTTAGCTGCCTCTTCTCCAACAGAAAAGTGCGTCATTCCTGGCACTTTCCCTTTCTTTACTAATTGCGCAATTTTTAAGTCCATACGACGGATTTCTTCCATCTTACGGAACATCTCTAGCAAAAGATTTTTATCTAAAGTTGACATCTTCTTGCCTTTCTAACTTTCTTCTTTCCTTACTATTTTACCGTTTTTGACAAATACTGTCAAAGTTTTTCTAAAGAAAATTTCACAAAATCAAAAAGAAAACCCCATGAAAACAAGGGATTTTCTTATCAAGAAAATTTTTTCACAAACTTTTTAGCTTTTGGATTTTGCTAAAGATTCAAATCTCTTCATAATCACAGTTAAGCGCCAACGGTAGAGAACCCCACTCACAACCAAACTAATAATCAAGCCGATCCAGTAAGAATAAGCTTCAAAATCTGTTAGGGAATCAAATAGCATAGCAACTGGGATTGCTACGCCCCAATAACCAACCAAACCAAGGTAAAAAGGAATAACTGTATCCTTATAGCCTCGCAAAATTCCCTGAAGCGGTGCCGCAAAGGTATCTGCTAACTGGAAGAAAAGGCTGTAAGTCAAAAAGCGTGCTGTCAAATCAATAAATTCTGGGTCGTTACCATAAAGACTAGCCACATTTCCTCTAAAAATGTAAAGAAAGGTTAAGGTGAAGGCCGCAAAAATGAGGGCAGTCCATCTTCCTAGACCAATATAGGTTTTCGCATCATCAAATCGCTTGGCTCCCACTTCATAGGAAACAACAATAGCCATAGCCGATGAGATACTCATAGGAAAGGCGTACATAAGACTTGAAAAATTCATAGCTGACTGGTGACTAGCAATAATCAAGGATGAAAACTTAGCCATAATCAAGCCAACCACGGAAAAGATAGCCACTTCGGCAAAGACAGTTCCCCCAATAGGCAGACCTAAGCGAACTCCTTCCTTGATTTTATCCATATTAAATGGAATTCGTTTCTCAAGATGTAGAGCCTTGAGCTTCTCCTGTTTAAATAAAACCAGAACAGAAATCCCAAGCAAGACCCAGTAGGCCAAGGATGTTCCTAAACCAGCACCAGCCCCTCCTAGTTCTGGAACACCAAATGCCCCGTAAATCAAGAGATAGTTAAATCCACTATTGAGAGGAAGTAACAAAAGCATGAGGTACATGGACAATTTGGTCAGCCCTAGAGAATCCAGCAAGGAGCGAATGACACTAAAGAGCAACAGGGGGATAATTCCGATAGATAAAAACCAAAGATAGCGAACCGCTACTGCCGCCACCGGTGCTTCGAGTCCAATATGATTCAATATTGACGGTGCCAAGAAAAGCACCATTCCCAGCAAGAGCACAGATAGGCCCAAGGCCAGATAGATGAACTGGTAGAAATCTGACGCAACTTCTTCCTTTTTACCTCGACCAAGATGGTAGCCAACGATGGGCACCAAGGCTGAAACAATACCAGTTAGAAAGGTAAAGAAAGGATTCCAGATACTGGTTGCCATAGACACACCAGCCAAGTCCATGGTATTGTATTGGCCAGTCATAGTCGTATCAACAAAGGATGCAGAATAATTGGCAAATTGATAAATCAGGATAGGGAAAAATATCTTTAAAAATAAGATAAACTTATCTTTAAAATGATGGGTTTGGTACATATAGGCTCTCTATTCTTTTTGTTTACAGAGCAGACTCCCACCTAGTTTTGATAGACGATTTGTCCCTTACAGATGGTGTATTTAACCTGCCCTTTTAAGGTTTCACCGATGAATGGTGAATTAGCTGCTTTTGAAGCAAAATGGGAGTCCACAAGACGGTCAGCCTTAACATCAAAAATAGTGATGTCCGCTGGGCCATTCTCAGCCAAGTAACCTGCTTCAAAGTTGTAAAGCTTGGATGGGTTGTATGTCATTTTTTCGAGTAATTCCATCAAGCTTAACTCACCAGCTTCGACCAAATAAGTCAATCCAAGAGATAGAGATGTTTCTAAGCCAGTCATACCAGATGGCGCTTTGGTAATATCTTCGACATTTTTCTCATCTGCATGATGAGGCGCGTGGTCAGTCGCGATAACTGTGATGACACCTGACTTGAGACCTTCAATCACGGCACGACGGTCTGATTCCAAACGAAGCGGTGGATTCATCTTAGCATTGCTACCTTGTGTCAAAAGGAGCGCTTCGGTCTTAGAGAAATGCTGTGGCGCTACTTCTGCTGTGACTTGCGCTCCCAATCTTTGAGCAAACTCCACTACTTTAACACTTTCTTCCTTAGACAAATGCTGGATATGAACATGAGCCTTGGTCGCATAGGCAATCATGACATCACGCGCCATCATAGCGTACTCAGCCACCCCAGTCGCACCGCAGATATGGAAATGTTCTTTAGCAATGTTTTCATTAAATCCAAGAATCCCATTCAAACCTGGATCTTCCTCATGAAGACTGATAAAGGTATTGAGTTTTTTGGCTTCTTCCATGGCTTCCTTGACAACTTTACTGCTTTCAAGCGGAATACCGTCATCAGAGAAACCAACAGCACCAGCTTCTAAAAGTGCCTCAAAGTCAGTCAAATCTTGCCCATTAAAATTCTTAGTAATGGTCGCAACCGTCTTGACATTAATCTTCTCTTTGGCAGCTGACTGGAGAACTTCTTGCAAAGTCTCCACGTCTGAAATGGTTGGGCTAGTATTAGCCATCATGACAACCGTTGTAAAACCACCTGTGGCGGCTGCTAGGGCACCAGTATGGATATCCTCCTTGTGGGTCTGACCAGGTTCACGGAAATGAACATGAATATCGACCAAGCCAGGAGCAACTACTAGACCACTAGCATCAATTATATCTGCTCCTTCTTCCGTGATATCAGACGCAATTTTGACAATTTTCCCATCTTGAACTAAAACATCACACACTTGATCCAAACCAGACTTGGGATCCATTACACGACCATTTTTGATTAGTAGCATCTGCTTTCTCCTTTATTCATAGAAATCAACTTGGGTATCCAACAATTTATCCCCATCATAAACAAACTTGGCTGAAAAGAAGGGTTTATCTTCTAAAAGCCACCCAACAAAGGTATGGTCACCTTCCCAAGTCGGCTTACTCAAAACCTCATCATAGGGAACCCATTCTAGCGTTCCCTCATTGCAGTCAATCAAGTCGCCCTCAAACTCCGTCACCTTAAAAACATAGGTGTACCAGTCTAAATCTGGTGTAAATTCAGGAAAAGTGATAACACCTTTTAGAACTGGCTTGGCTTTCAGTCCTGTTTCTTCAAGGATTTCACGCGCCGCGCATTCCTGAGGGGTCTCACCTCTCTCTAGCTTACCACCCACACCAATCCATTTTCCTTCATGGACATCATTTGGCTTCTTATTACGATGGAGCATGAGCAGTTCCTTCCCGTTATCAATGTAGCAAATCGTCGCTAACTGAGACATATTTTCTCCTTATCTAAGCCAATCGATTGGCTCTTGTCCTGTTTCTTTTAAGAATGCATTGGCCTTGGAAAAAGGCTTGGAACCCCAAAATCCTCTATAAACTGATAAAGGACTGGGATGGGCTGATTCGATAATCAAGTGATGAGGATTGGTAACTAAGGCCTTCTTCTTACGTGCATAAGCTCCCCAGAGTACAAAAACGACTGGTCTATCTAGATGATTGACCACCTGAATTACAGCATCCGTAAAGGGCTCCCATATCTGCCCAGCATGACCATTGGCCTGTCCAGCCGGAACCGTCAAACAAGCATTAAGAAGCAAGACTCCTTGCTCAGCCCAAGCTGTCAAATCATGAGATTTCTTAACCCCGATATCATCTGACAATTCTTTCAAGATATTTTGCAAGGATGGCGGAGCTGGGATAGAGTCGGGTACAGAAAAACTCAATCCCTGCGCTTGACCTGGCCCGTGATAGGGATCTTGCCCTAGAATAACCACCTTAACTTCTTCAAGCGGTGTTGTCAAGAGAGCCTGAAAAACCTTTTCCTTGGGTGGATAAATAGTCCCTTGAGCATAGACCTGATTCATAAACTGATTGATTTTCCCAAAATAACCCTCAGGTAATTGCGCCTTAATCAAAGCATGCCAAGACGAATGTTCCATAGCCGACTCCTTCGTTTTTACTGCCTCTATTATAGCAAAAAGTGGCTATGGAAACCACTTTTTACAGTTTATCTAAACAATCCAGCAAATCTTGATAAGAATGGACTTCGTAAGTCGGTTGGGCTTGTGTATGATTTTCGAGGTGATGAGGGTTGTACCAAATCGTGTCAATCCCAGCATTATTGCCTCCCTGAATGTCGGCGGTTAGGGAATCTCCAATCATCAGAGTCTTTTCTTTGCTAAATCCTTCAATCTGCTGACCAATCTTTTCATAAAAGAGAGCATCAGGCTTTTGTGTTTGCAACTGTTCAGATATAAAGACTTGATTGAAATAAGGTGCCAGACCCGATTGAGCCAAACGACCTGTCTGAATGGCCGTTATTCCATTTGTCGCAGCATACAGCTCATAATCTCGCTCAATGAGGCAGTCTAAGAGTTCATGAACTCCCGAAATCGTTTGTCCCTGTTGGGCAAGGTAAAATTGGTAACGCTGGGCTAAAAAACTACCGTCTTTTTCCTGTCCAAAGTGAGCAAATAAACGAGAAAAGCGCGTGTTAACCAGCTCTTGTTTACTGATTTTCTTTTGCTCCAAGTCCTTCCAAAGAGCCTTGTTCATAGGAATGTAATAGTCTTTATAAGCCTGAAGATCTGCAACTCCTTCTTCTTTTAGAAGTTGAGTTAAAGCCACATCCTCAGCAGCATCAAAATCAAGCAAGGTGTGGTCGAGGTCGAAGAGTAGAAATTTGTAGGACAATTTTGGAAGATTCCTTTCTAAGTGGGGGCAAAGGTTCAACAGGGGGTGCATATTATGTAGATACTAGGAATCATTTATTCAATTTCCAATCCGTGTAATCAATGCTACTATTCATCCCATATTTCACATTAGGAATAAACACATGTATATCCCTTAAGTATTTTTTATTATTTGATACAGCTTGTAGTAGTATTCCTCGAGGTACATCTTCTGATTCATTATCATAGATCGCCTCAACCTGATAATATACTCTAAAATCTGTTTCTGATTTATTTGAAGCTTTGGTAATGCAATTTTTTATTAATTGCTTATAAACTCGTTGAGAATTTCCATAGTCTGTGTTTAATTTAAAACCATTACCGTTAGCCCAAGGTGTTAGAGGTACTACATTTTCAATATTTGTTTTTCTTGAATTAAATCCAGATAAATTACCAATTAGCATAAACCCAAGTAAGTGTCCTGTATGAAAAATGGAACCACTGTACTGGCTTTTACCTTTTGATGTCCTATCTTTAATCGTTCTGTGTGAAAGTAACGCCCTACCTATACTAACTCTTTCCTCCTTTCTTACATTCTCAGCAAATTCTTCTAAATCGATTCGTTCTGAAAAGATTTTTTCATTAAAATTTATAAAATGCGGTAAATTAAAACTTCCATAACCATTATAAAATTTTTTTAATTCTTCTATATCATCAATTTTTAATTGTTCCAATACAGATTTTGTGATACTATATACTGCCTGATGAAGGTGAGGGTAACCCATATTTCTACTCCTATTAAAAACAAACTAACAAACTTATTATAACATATAGCTAGATAAAACTTCGAAACTAATTCAATTTTACTTTTATGAATTTATCCCAACATTTTTGTTCTACCCTAATTTTTGTTGATGGAATTAGACTATCATATAGTGTTTGCACCCCCTCTATTTATCCATAAACAAAAAAGTGAGCAAGAAATCATGATTTTATTTCCTGCTTATTTTTGAAAATAGAAAAAAACAGATCCCAAAAGATAGGACGTCTGCAAGCTCTCCCAAGCAGAGGTACACCAACTCTTTTCTAACTTTCTTTTTTTGTAATTTCATCATCCCACCCATCTATCTATCATCCTATATCAGAAAAAACCATTCGAACCAGTTTATCATCAACATTTCTCAGAATAAAGGCATTCTAAGAATCGAATAGGTTAAAAACCTTTAATATCCGTGTAATTCTAGACTTAGAATCCCTATAAACTAAATGTTTTCGCACTATTTTAAGTCATTGATTACCTTAAATTTTAATTTTTGAAGGATTCTAAAGCTAGAATTGCTCAAAGACAATGAAAAAAAGCTATTCGAAACTTAGAAAAAATTTTCCTGAATTTCATTGTCACTTGAACGAATAACCTTACAATTCTTCCGATGTGCTTTGAGTTTTTTGCTAGCCCAATCATAGTGGCTTGACGTGCTACTGACAAAGTAAGAACCTAGACTTGTCCCTCCTGTCCACTTATAGACACCTTTGGTAAAGAGTTCGTCATTGCTAAAGCTTTCCATCAGTTCTAAAACCTCTTTATGCGATTGTTCTAGGAGTCTGGTCGCTTCTTCTAAGGACGTTTTCTGGTGCCTCTTCCAAAAAGCGACATTCAGTTCTCCATAAGTTTTCCAATTATAAGGTTCAGGGAGAAAAGGTCTTTCGTGACCTTTTTGATTAGAATGTACCCAAGTTAAAAGTAATCGTTGCCATTCATAAAGATGGATCAAAACATTCCGTAGATTTTTATCTCTTTTCCAGTGCGCTTCCTTTTTCTTTGGGTCTCTTGAAAAATCAAATGGATGCTGTAGCTCATCTTTACTTAGTTGGGAGATGAAATGATTGAGCTTTTCATAGTCTCCCTTAGAGGCCAGCATTAGCTCCTCTTTTGTTTTCGGTCTAGGCACAGGAGTACTCCCTTCATATTGCTAGTTATTATGAGAATTTTTTCTCCTGTAGTCTTTGTTCAAGATTTAAAATTACAAATCTTTATAACTTATCCTTTAATTTCTCAACAAAGAGATAAGCTGCTGGACAGGTCAAGGTATTTTTAATTGTCAAATGGTTGATTTGATGGATTTTCTTACGGTCTGTATGGGGGAACTCTCGACAGGCCTTTGGACGAACATCATAGATAGAACAGAGGTTATCTCCTCCTAAAAATGGGCAGGGCATGGATTTGAAAACCTTATCCCCATCTTCATCTACCTGCAAAAACTCTGCTTCAAAAGCAGGTAATTTCATCTTAAAATACTTGGCGATTCGTGTAATATCCGCTTCTTTAAAGTCAGGCCCCAATGTCTTGCAACAGTTAGCACAAGCTGTACAATCAATTTCCTCAAAGACTTCTTGGTGAATCTGCTGGGCTAGCTTATCTAGATTTTTAGGCGGCTTTTTCTTTAAGTTGGCTAAAATTTTACGGTGCTCCTTTTGCTTTTGCAAGGCTAGCTGGTGGTAATACTCAATATCAATTTCTTTAGACATGGTTTCTCTCTTATTCTATTTGCTCCCCCTATTATATCATGCCTCTTGCTCATTGCAAAGTGGACTTTACAAGACCATACTTTTCCAAAATGCGCCAAAAAACCTTGCAACTAGGTTACAAGGTTAATGACATTAATCGAAGTTAACGTATTCTTTTTGAAGTTCAAGAACTTCTTCCATTGTTGAACACTCTGTAAGGGCACGGTTAGCGTACTCTTCCATCTTAGCAGTATCCAATTTCTTCATCAAGCTACGTGTACGAAGTACAGATGTTGCTGACATAGAGAACTCATCCAAGCCCATTCCGACAAGAAGTGGAACAGCTTTTTGGTCACCAGCCATCTCACCACACATACCAGCCCATTTACCTTCAGCGTGTGCTGCCTTGATAACGTTGTTGATCAAGCGAAGGATTGATGGGTTATATGGTTGGTAAAGGTATGAAACTTGTTCGTTCATACGGTCTGCTGCCATTGAGTATTGAATCAAATCGTTTGTACCAATTGACATGAAGTCTACTTCTTTTGCAAATTGGTCTGCAAGCATCGCTGCTGCAGGGATTTCAATCATGATACCAACTTGGATATCATCCGCAACTGCAACACCTTCAGCAAGAAGGTTTGCTTTTTCTTCTTCATAAACTGCTTTGGCTGCACGGAATTCTTTCAAAAGGGCAACCATTGGGAACATGATACGCAATTGACCATGAACAGAAGCACGAAGAAGGGCACGGATTTGTGTACGGAACATTGCATCTCCAGTTTCAGAAATAGAGATACGAAGGGCACGGAATCCAAGGAATGGGTTCATTTCATGTGGCATATCGAAGTAAGGAAGTTCCTTATCTCCACCGATATCCATTGTACGAACAACCACTGGTTTACCATTCATTCCCTCAAGAACAGCCTTGTATGCTTCATACTGCTCGTCTTCTGTTGGGAAATCTTGAGAATCCATGTACAAGAACTCTGTACGGTAAAGTCCAACAGCTTCTGCACCGTTGTTGTTAACACCTTCAACGTCTTTTGGAGTACCGATGTTAGCTGCCAACTCGAAGTGTTTACCGTCAGCAGTCACTGTTTGAGCATCTTTCAAAAGTGCCCATTCAGCTTTTTGTTTAGCATAAGCTTCACCAGCTGCTTTAAATTCTGCCGCTTGTTCATCTGTTGGGTTGATAATCACTTCACCAGTAATTCCGTTAACGGCAAGGATATCGCCGTCTTTCACTACTTCAGTGATGTTATTTGTTCCCAATACAGCTGCAATTTCAAGTGTACGTGCCATGATAGCTGAGTGGCTTGTACGTCCACCGATGTTTGTTACAAAAGCTTTTACAAAGTTTTTGTCCAATTGAGCTGTATCAGATGGTGTCAAGTCATGCGCAATCACGATTACTTCTTCATTGATAGAAGCTGGGTTTGGCAATTTCTTACCAAGAAGATTTGCCAATACACGTTTTGTCACGTCGCGGATATCCGCTGCACGTTCTTGCATATATGGGTTGTCTTCCATGCCTTCAAAGATAGTGATGAACATGTCAGTCACTTCTTTAAGACCTGCTTCTGCATTGACTTTCTTAGCACGGATTGTTTCTTTAATCTGACCAATCAATTCTGGGTCAGCAAGAACCATCAAATGAGCGTCAAAAACTTGAGCCGCTTCTTCACCAAGCGTACCTACAGCTTTCTCACGGATAAGAGAAAGCTCGTTTTGAGAAGCTTCAAGAGCTACATCCAAACGAGCCTCTTCTGCGTTTGTATCTTCGACTGAAACAGTCTCGAATGACAAATCCGGTTGAACGAGTAGATATGCTTTTGCAACTGCAACACCATCAGATGCTGCGATTCCTTTAAGCATTTCTGTCATTTTCCTTATGCCAATCCTTCTTTTTCCATTGTTTCTGAGATTGCAGCGATAGCATCATCTTCATCTGCACCTTCAGCTGAGATAGTTACGTCAGCACCTTGGCCAACACCAAGACTCATAACACCCATGATTGATTTAAGGTTAACTGATTTACCTTTGTACTCAAGAGTGATATCTGAAGCAAATTTGCTTGCAGTTTGTACCAACAATGTTGCTGGACGTGCGTGAATACCTGTTTCTGCCACTACGTGGAAATCTTTAGAAGCCATAGTTTGACTCTCCTTTTGTTCTTTCTTTTTTGAGTTATATGTGATAACCCTTACAATTTGGTATTATATCATCTTCTAGGATTTTTTTCAAGCATTTTATGGGATTTATTCGATTTCCTTTCAGATAACTTGCTGAAAATCTTCTATTCTAGATAACAAAACACAGGATATAGTTTTCCAAAAAACTACTTCTAGGATTATCATCACTATTTTACAAAGCAAACACTACATATTGTGTTTTGTGAGCTTGAGCATAAAAATAGACCACTATATTTAGTTTTAAATCATTGACAAAAATTTATTTTCTGATATACTAAGAAAGTAATCTATTTTGAAAGAGGAGTTACACAATGGTAACCGTTTATTCTAAAAACAACTGTGTCCAATGTAAGATGACCAAACGTTTCTTGGACAGTAATAATGTCGCTTATCGTGAAATCAATCTTGATGAGCAACCTGAGTACATCGATCAAGTTAAAGAGCTCGGTTTCAGCGCAGCTCCTGTTATCCAAACACCAACTGAAGTCTTTTCAGGTTTCCAACCAGGAAAATTGAAACAATTAGCATAATCTTAGTACATCATCCAGAAGAAACTGCTTCTAGGGCTAACTTAGAAGCCTTTCTTTTGTAATTAGATAAGGGAAATTTTATGGGATTAAAACATCTTGAAGACGTGACTTACTTCCGTCTCAATAACGAAATCAACCGTCCTGTTAATGGACAAATCATGCTTCATAAAGATAAGGAAGCCTTGGATGCCTTCTTTAAAGAAAATGTAGTTCCAAACACTATGGTTTTTGATTCAATCAAAGATAAAATCAACTACCTCATTGAACACAACTACATCGAAACAGCCTTTATCAAGAAATACCGTCCAGAATTTTTGGAAGAATTGTCTCAATTTATCAAAGAACAAAACTTCCAATTCAAGTCTTTCATGGCAGCTTATAAATTTTACAATCAATATGCCTTGAAGACAAACGACGGTGAATATTATCTTGAAAGCATGGAAGACCGTGTCTTCTTTAACGCCCTTTATTTCGCTGATGGGAATGAAGCTATTGCAATCGATATTGCCAATGAAATCATCCACCAACGCTACCAACCAGCTACTCCTTCCTTCTTGAATGCTGGACGTGCTCGTCGTGGAGAGTTGGTATCCTGTTTCTTGATTCAGGTAACAGATGATATGAACTCTATCGGACGTTCTATCAACTCAGCTCTTCAACTTTCACGTATCGGTGGTGGTGTGGGAATTACCCTCAGCAACCTTCGTGAAGCTGGTGCACCTATCAAAGGATATGAAGGAGCAGCTTCTGGGGTCGTTCCAGTTATGAAACTTTTCGAAGATAGCTTCTCTTACTCAAACCAATTGGGTCAACGTCAAGGTGCTGGTGTTGTCTACCTCAATGTCTTCCACCCAGATATTATCGCCTTCCTTTCAACTAAGAAAGAAAACGCCGATGAAAAAGTTCGTGTAAAGACTCTTTCACTTGGTGTTGTAGTACCCGATAAATTCTACGAACTAGCTCGTAAAAATGAAGAAATGTACCTCTTCAGCCCTTACTCAGTAGAGCTTGAATACGGTGTGCCATTTAACTACATCGACATCACTGAAAAATACGATGAGCTAGTCGCAAATCCAAATATCCGCAAGACAAAAATCAAGGCGCGTGATTTGGAAACTGAAATCTCTAAATTGCAACAAGAATCTGGCTACCCTTATGTAGTCAACATCGACACAGCTAACCGTGCAAATCCTGTTGATGGTAAGATTATCATGAGCAACTTGTGTTCTGAGATTCTTCAAGTCCAAGAACCAAGCTTGATCAACGATGCCCAAGAATTCCTTCAAATGGGAACGGATGTTTCATGTAACCTTGGTTCAACCAACGTGGTTAACATGATGACTTCACCTGACTTTGGTCGTTCTATCCGTGCTATGGTGCGTGCCTTAACTTTCGTTACAGATAGTTCACACATCGTAGCTGTTCCTACCATCGACCACGGAAATAGCCAAGCTCATACCTTTGGTCTTGGTGCAATGGGACTTCACAGCTACCTTGCCCAACAATTGATTGAATATGGATCGCCTGAGTCTGTTGAATTTACAAGCATCTACTTTATGCTTATGAACTACTGGACCTTGGTAGAATCAAACAATATCGCGCGTGAACGTGGTATTACCTTCCATAACTTTGAAAAATCAGACTATGCTAACGGAAGCTACTTTGACAAGTATGTAACTGGCGAGTTTGTTCCAAAATCAGAACGTGTTAAGGAACTCTTCAAAGATGTCTTTATCCCAAGTGCTGCTGATTGGGCTGAACTTCGCGACAAGGTTCAAGCAGATGGTCTTTACCACCAAAACCGCCTTGCTGTAGCGCCAAATGGTTCTATCAGTTACATCAACGACGTTTCTGCTTCTATCCACCCGATTACGCAACGTATCGAAGAACGTCAAGAAAAGAAAATCGGTAAAATCTACTATCCTGCTGCTGGCTTGTCAACAGAAACCATTCCTTACTACACTTCTGCCTACGACATGGATATGCGTAAGGTGATTGATGTCTATGCTGCTGCAACTGAGCACGTGGACCAAGGACTATCACTCACCCTCTTCATGCGTAGTGACATTCCAAAAGGTCTTTACGAATGGAAGAAAGAAAACAAACAAACGACACGTGACTTGTCAATCCTTCGTAACTATGCCTTTAACAAGGGTATCAAGTCTATCTACTACGTCCGTACCTTTACAGATGATGGTGGAGAAGTCGGTGCCAACCAATGTGAAAGCTGTGTGATTTAATCTTTCCTTGAGAAAACTACTTTTTCTCAGATAAGTGATTCATTCACCCTGCTAAACTAGAATAAGCATCTATACTATGAAATAACAAAAAGTCGGGCTTCCGACTTTTTGTGCGATACTCCTCTAGAATTATGATAAAATAGAAGTAATTGTGAGTTCGCAATACTAAACACAGAAAGAGATTTCAAAATGGAAACTTACTACAAAGCCATTAACTGGAATGCCATCGAAGATGTCATCGACAAATCAACTTGGGAAAAACTGACGGAGCAATTCTGGCTTGATACACGTATTCCTTTGTCAAATGACTTGGATGACTGGAGAAAGCTATCAAATGTAGAAAAAGACTTGGTTGGAAAAGTCTTTGGTGGTTTAACCCTTCTCGACACTATGCAATCTGAAACTGGGGTTCAAGCCCTTCGCGCAGACATCCGTACACCACATGAGGAAGCTGTTTTCAATAACATCCAATTTATGGAATCTGTCCACGCTAAATCTTACTCATCAATCTTTTCTACCTTGAATACTAAGGCTGAGATTGAAGAAATTTTCGAATGGACCAATACCAATCCTTACCTACAAAAGAAGGCTGAGATCGTCAACGAAATCTACCTAAACGGTAGCCCACTTGAAAAGAAAGTTGCCAGCGTTTTCCTTGAAACCTTCCTCTTCTACTCTGGTTTCTTCACTCCCCTCTACTATCTTGGTAACAATAAACTAGCCAACGTCGCTGAAATCATTAAATTGATCATTCGTGATGAGTCTGTTCACGGAACCTATATCGGATACAAATTCCAACTCGGTTTCAATGAATTGCCTGAAGAAGAGCAAGAAAAACTCAAAGAATGGATGTACGACCTGCTCTACACTCTTTATGAAAATGAAGAAGGCTATACAGAAAGCCTCTATGACGGTGTTGGTTGGACGGAAGAAGTCAAAACCTTCCTTCGCTACAATGCCAACAAGGCACTCATGAACCTGGGACAAGATCCACTCTTCCCAGACTCAGCAGATGATGTCAACCCAATCGTTATGAACGGTATTTCAACAGGAACTTCCAACCACGACTTCTTCTCTCAAGTCGGAAATGGTTACCTCCTTGGTGAAGTTGAAGCCATGCAAGACGATGACTACAACTACGGTTTGGACTAAGGTCATCTATTTTATAAGTGATAACAACATCATGGTTTGTTTAAAACAACCATGATGTTTTTGTTTTTGTTTTCTTTTGTTTTTTAAATTGATTGATTGAATACTTTATGATAAAATAGTAATAGAAATAGAGGTGATAACGATGTTAAAGCAGGAAAAACTAGATAATATTCTAGAAACGGTAAATACAAAGGGAACTATTACTGTAAAAGAAATCATGACTCGCTTAGATGTATCAGATATGACTGCTAGACGCTACTTGCAAGAGTTGGCAGACAAGGATTTACTTGTTCGAGTACACGGGGGAGCTGAGAAAATTCGCACAGGTTCTATTTTAAATAATGAACGTTCCAATATTGAAAAACAAAGCTTACAAATCGCAGAAAAACAAGAAATTAGCCGTTTTGCAGGCCATTTAATTGATGAGGGTGAAACCATTTTTATTGGGCCAGGGACAACCTTGGAATCTTTTGCTCGTGAACTTCCAATTGATAATATTCGTGTTGTAACAAACAGTTTACCAGTCTTTCTCATTCTAAACGAACGAAAACTAACAGATTTGATTTTAATTGGTGGAAACTACCGCTCTATCACTGGAGCCTTTGTCGGAACACTAACCTTGCAAAACCTAGCCAATCTCCAATTTTCTAAAGCTTTCGTTAGCTGTAATGGTATTAAAGACAATGCGATTGCGACCTTTAGTGAAGAGGAAGGTGAATCTCAACGCATCGCCCTCAATAATTCCAATAAAAAATACTTACTAGCTGACCATAGTAAGTTCAATAAATTTGATTTCTATACCTTCTACAATATCTCTGATATTGATACCATCGTTTCAGATTCTAAACTGAGCAAAGAAACGTTTGAACAACTTTCAAAACAAACAAAAATTATTCTTTCTAAACCATAAAACTGAGGATTGATAAAAAATAAAATGCGTCATATCAAGAAAATAAGAATCTTGATATGACGCATTTTTGGATGAAGATTTTTACAAAGAGTTTCCTAGATTCTTTATGATTGTTGAAACGGCATAAAATCTGAATCAAAGGAGATATTATCCCGTTCTTCAGGACTGATAAAACTTAAAAAGATATTTTTAAATTCTTCTAGCTCATAGTCTGAATGGCAAATCCATTCTTTACCGGTAGAGATATACCATTTCCCAAGATTTTTCAGCTCCTCATTAGTCAAACGAGGTATTTGAGAACATTTATCAAAATTGATAATATAAACTTTTTCATAAATTGATTGGATAAAATCTTTGAACATCTTTTGCCTCACTAGAATTCTATATCTAATTACTCATTCTACTAGTCTATAATCTGACTTTCAGCTACTTTCTTGTACCAGTGAGCTGATTTCTTAGGATAACGTTCTTGAGTTTCAAAGTCTACATAAAAGAGACCGTAGCGTTTTTCATAACCGTTTGACCAAGAGAAGACATCCATCAATGACCAGATGAAGTATCCTTTGACGTTTGCACCATCAGCAATCGCATCAGATAAGACCTCTAAGTGTTGTTTGACATAATCAATACGACCATCATCGTAAACAGTGTTATCGACGAACTCATCTTTATAACCAAGTCCATTTTCAGTGATGTAAATCTTCTTGTAGTTAGGATAATCTTTCTTCACACGCATGATTTGGTCATACAAACCCTGAGGGTAGATAATCCAATCCCAGTCTGTACGTGGCACATAATCCGGAGCTACACGACGACCAACACCTTTTATTTGGTATTTAGAACTTCCTTTCTCACCCTTACCATTATGGATAATTTCAGTTTCTCCATCAAAGGCTTCCATCCAGTCACTCATATAGTAATTGATTCCAAGGAAGTCATTCAAGTCTTTTGCGGCTTCTAATGCTGTGAAATCTTCTTCACGAAGATCCAAGCTACCACCATTGACTGATAAGATATGGTTGACGCCTTCCATCGTTTCAGCTGAATAGTGACCTAGATAAGTTGCATCCAAGATAAATTTATTGTGGATGATATCTTCCAACTCAGCTGCACGAACATCTGCTGGATTTTTAGGATCTAAAGGATACTTGGTTGGCAGTGCGTGAACAACACCAATTTCACCTTTATAACCTTTATCTTTATATAGCTTAACTGCACGCGCATGAGAAACCATCATATTGTGGTGCGATTGGAAAACT
This sequence comes from Streptococcus sp. 27098_8_103, assembly GCF_041432345.1. GTDB lineage: Bacteria > Bacillota > Bacilli > Lactobacillales > Streptococcaceae > Streptococcus > Streptococcus mitis_BV. The sequence goes on along the minus strand of NZ_JAPVZK010000001.1, from coordinate 72,807 downwards.
TTGGCAAGGTCGTACTGAATACCTGGAGGGAATTTTCCAACCAAGTATTGACCATCACCAATTGGCCCAATTTCATTAAAGGTTGTCCAATAGTTTACTTCTGGGAATTCTTCAAAACAGAAGGCAGCGTAGTCTACAAAGTGTTCAATATTTTCACGGTTTAAGAAGTCTCCATTTGAGTGGAGAGCTTCTGGCGTATCAAAGTGATGAAGAGTTACAAAAGGCTCAACATGACGTTTGTGACACTCTGCAAATAGATTATGATAAAATTCAACACCTTTAGCATTTACTTGACCGTAACCAGTCGGGAAAATACGTGACCAGGCAATAGAAATTCGAATACCATTGACACCATACTCTTCTGCTAGCTTGAGGTCAACTGGGTATCGATTGTAAAAATCACTGGCTGGTTCGGCAGTGTACCAGTAGTTATCTTCAAGATACTTATCCCACGCAACTGGTCCTTTACCATCAGTATGTGTAGCACCTTCTGCTTGATAGGCAGCTGTTGCGCCACCGAAAATAAAGTCTTTTGGTAATGTTTTTGTCATTTTTTTCACCTATTTCTTGATTTAAATAAAGTAAAAGTGAGAGGAGAGGAGTCAGTGAGCCATCCTTCTCCATCTCACTTCTTGTACCAAGTCACCGAATTGTAACATGAGGAGGTAAAAACGATAGCTTTTTACCGACGAATTAATAAGGCGATTAGGAAATTTGCCATAGCGATTGCCGTAACGATAGGAGACTATTTCAGAGTCCCTATCGTTAATCGAATTGTGACATGAGAAGGTAAAAACGATAGCTTTTTACCGACGAATTAATAAGGCGATTAGGAAATTCGCCATAGCGATTGCCGTAACGATAGGAGACTATTTCATAGTCCCTATTATTAATCGAATTGTGACATGAGGAGGTAAAAACGATAGCTTTTTACCGACGAATTAACAAGGCGATTAGGAAATTCGCCATAGCGATTGCCGTAACGATAGGAGACTGTTTCACAGTCCCTATCGTTAATCGAATTGAGCTTGTACGAATGCAAGAGCACCTTTTCCATCACGAGTTAATTTGATGTATTGAGCGCCTTCTGTTTTCGCTAGTTTAATACCGAGCTTATCTGTTTCTGCTTTCATGTCTTCAAAGTTTGAAGCAACTTGAGGGGCAAGGATAACAAGATCAAACTCTGGCAACATTTCACGGTGAGCACCATAGCCACCTGCTGCTGCTTTCACAGGAACATTGTATTCTGCAGCTGCCTTATTCAAAGCATTCGCAAGAAGTCCACTTGTCCCTCCACCTGCACAGAGAACGAGGACATTTGTTTCTTCAGTGATTGTATTTTGTGCTGCTTCTACACCAGCTTTTTCAAGAATAGCATCTGCTTTTGCAGTGTTGAAGTTTGCGGCAACTTTTTCTTTCAATTCATCATTAGATTTACCTGAACGCTCTTCTTCAAGAATTTGTTCATCATATACTTTAAGGAATGGATAGTAAATGACTACGTCAACCACGATTAGAAGGGCAGCAAGAATGAATGATAGAACTTGGAAGTTCGTACCAAGAACTAGACCTAGTGGAGCTGGAGTTGTCCATGGTAGATTAGCAGTAAATGAATTCATTCCAAGAGTTTCAATAAAGAATTTGAAGATCCAAACGTTTGCGATTGGAGCAAAGATAAATGGAATGAAGAAGATTGGGTTCAATACAAGAGGTGCACCAAACAAGATTGGTTCGTTTACACCAAAGAAAGTTGGAACTACTGAAGCACGACCGATTGCACGGTTACGTTTTGATTTTGTTAACCACATGAACATGAATGGAACAACCAGTGTCGCACCAGTACCACCCATGGTAACGATAAACATTTGTGTACCAGAAGTAAGAATCTTGTCAGCGTGCATACCTTGTTGGAGAAGGTTCAAGTTTACTTCGGCATTTGCATATGTAATAGCTGCGATAGCAGGCTCAACGATAGATGGACCATGGATACCAACAAACCAGAAGAAGGCAAAGGCACCAAAGATAATGGTGATACCTAGATAACCATCAGCAGCAGAGAATAATGGTGCAAAGAATTTACCGATTGATTCTGCTACACTAGCACCAACAAAATGACGAGCTAGTAAATCAAGAGCATAAAGTGAAACAACTGAGAGAGTGAATGGAATCACATCTTTAAAGACTTGTGAGATATTTGGTGGAACTTCGTCAGGCATGCGAATAGTGACATTGTTCTTAACACAAATCTTATAGATAGCTACGGTAACAAAGGCAGCAAGGAAGGCTGAAAGCAAACCTTTTGTCCCCAAGAATCCAGTAGCTAGACCATTTTCGATAGGATCAGCTGCTAACATCAACAAACCAACAATCGCTGCTAACAGTGTTGACATATAGTTGATTTGATTGGTTTTCTCCATGCTACGGTTTACTGAGTCAGTCAATGACTTAGCTGTTGTACCAGCTACCAAGAGAGCCAGAATACCCATAGAATAGCTATAAGGTTTCATCAGAAAGGCTACAACTTCATCAGACCATTTAAAGCCCCATGAGTTTGGTACAAAGGCAATCAAGATAAAGATACTTGAGAAGAGAATAACAGGCATACCTGCAATGAAACCATCACGAATGGCACGAAGGTAGATATTACGAGATAGTTTCTCAAAGAAAGGCTTTCCTTTCTCAATAAATGCAATTAATTTATTCATTACTTAACTCCTCTCTTGTAGAGTTCAATTAAATGGTGCATCAAATCTTTTAATAAGATAGTTGTCATCAAGTGGTCTTGGCCATGCATCATGGTTACACTATAGGCTAAGTCCTCACCTGAAGCTTCCTTAGCCAATAGACTTGTTTGCGCGTGGTGAGCTTCTGCAATGCAAGAACCAGCTTCCTCGACTAAGCTATCTGCTTTCGCAAAATCGCCAGCTTCAGCAGCTTTCAAGGCTTCCAATAGTTTTGAACGAGCATCGCCAGCATAGGCTACGATTTCAAAACCTAACAATGTTACTTCTTCTCTATTCATGATAGAATTCTCCTTAGGTATTTTTAATTAAATTTTTATGACAATAAACGTTGGATATGTAGAACTAGATAAACTCGTTCACTTTTATACAAATCAAGACCCGTATGTTGCGTAATCACATCATAGATCTTGGAACCAATCTCGAACGCTTTTGGATAGGATTGTTTAATATGATCTTCCATATCCAGAAGTGATTGGTTATCATCTCTAGATCTGTCTAAATAATCCAAGAAATAATTCAAATGTATCATAAAACGATCATAGAAATGATTATTCTCTTTGGTTCGTTGAATTGCATAGTCCGTTAAAACTTCTTCAACATTCCTGAGAATTTCTTTCCTCTTATCAATCGACTCCACAAGTTCCACTTCATTTTCACCTTCGGCATTAATGAAATGATAAGCAATCCGAATAATTTCGTCCTCAGGAAAATGATCTGCTAGCTTCTGACGATAAATTCCAAAAGCCTCATTTGCAATTTGAAAAGCGACAGGATACTTGGTAGAAATATCTGGCAGATTACTATCCTTGTACCTTCCTTGTGCTAGAGCTTGGTAAGAACAGTAAATATGATCTGTCAAGGTTACGTAAAGATATTCTTGAATCGGATAATGATATTTCTTTGATAGCTTATCAATGATTTCATAGGTCACTGTGATAAAATCAAGCGGAACATCTTTGAGAAGAGCCATAAAGTTTTCCCTGGACTCTTCTGTCTTCATCCGAAAGATTTTCTCAACCTGATGTTCAGAAATCAAATCTCCCTTCTTCTTTCCAAATGCAATCCCCTTACCAATCACAATCACTTCTTCTCCTTTATCATGCCTGACAAGCGAAACATTGTGATTTATTGGATTTAGAATTCGATACATGTCAACCTCCTTTTATATTTTAAAGGTATATGAGTATAAAAAATGACCACAAATGAACTAGAAAATCATCTGATTTCTAATTCACCTGTGATCATGCCTAATATTACTTAGTAACACTCACCTTGTATTAACTTGTGATTTAAGTATAGCACAAGTAGGTTGTTTTGTAAACCTTTACATGAAACTTTTTTTAAAATTTTTTTAGATTCATGTTCCTAACCTAGGAGGACTTGCTTATACGCGCTCTTTCCATGAAGTTGCTGTTGTTTGAAGAACTTTATTGAGTTCGTCAATGTTTTCAAAACCAGTTGTGCGTAGCCATTCGCGAGCTGCTGCTTCACCATCTTTGATGTAAGCTTCAACTGATCCAGCCCAAGTTGCACGGCCACAAAGAACTCCATTGAAGTTTGCACCTGATTCATGGGCAAATACAAGAGTATCTTGGAAGAGTTTAGCTGATACACCAGCACTCAAGTAGATGTATGGCAAGTTAGTTGCTTCATCTTGTGCTTTGAAGAAGGCTGCTGCTTCTTCACGTGTATAAACCACTTCACCTTCAGCGAAGCCTTCAACATATTTAATGTTAACAGGAACTTCTACTTTCAAGACATCAATGTTAAAGCGTGGGTCTGAAAAGACTTTCATAGCACCGATAACTTTGTGTGGTTTTACTTTCGCGTATTCTACAGAACCTGCGTCAGCAATTTTTTCATCGTAAGCAAGAATTTCAAGGAAGAATGGGATATCTTCAGCCACACACTCAGAACCGATACGTTCGATGTAAGCTTGTTTTTCTTGGTTAAGTTCGTCTGAGCTATCTACATCATAGTAAAGCAAGAATTTAACTGCATCTGCACCTTCTTCTTTAATACGTTTTGCAGACCAAACATCCAAGCAGTCTGGCAAGCGTTTTGTGCTTGTTGTATCATAACCTGTTTTTTCATAAGCAAGAAGGAGACCAGCTTTTTCATCAAGAGCTTTTGTTGCTGGAAGTCCATATTCAGGATCAAGAAGCATAGATGAAGCGTATTTAGTCAATTCATCCGCTACCAAAACTTTAAGTTCTTCCATTTGAGCCACTGTTGGTTCTTCTGTTTGGTGTTGAGCCATGAGGCGTTTCAAAGCACCGCGTTGGTCAAATGCAAGAGCTGAGATGATACCATTTTCATCAGAAAGTTTTTCTAAGCGTGCACGTTTTTGTTCTGTTAAAGCCATTTTATACCTCTTTTACTATTAATTGATCATATAGAGCTTGATAGTTGGCCATGTTGATATGACCAGTCATTTTTTCTTGAGCATTGAGCATACCAAGGACATTTGCCTTGATGAGTAATTCTGCATCCGATTCTTTGTGAAGAAGTCCTGAAGAAATTCCTGCTACAGTAGAATCTCCAGATCCGACAGGGTTGACTACCTGAATTCTAGGAATATCTACCTTGTAGAAAGTATCGCCATGTTTGGCAAAAGCACCATTGGCACCAAGTGAAACGATAATCCATTCAATACCTGCAAACAAAGGTTCTTGAAGTACTTCTTTTAATTCATGCAAATCCTCAGAAACTTCTCTTCCAAGAAGCTGAGATAATTCCTCATTATTTGGTTTGATGACTGTTGGTTTATGTGGTGATTCAAGAACCGCCTGAAGTGCTGCACCAGAGCAATCCAAAACAACAGGTTTGCCAGCTTGATTAGCAAGTTCTACCAAGCTCGCATAGTAATCAACTGGAAGGCCAGCTGGCAGACTGCCTGAGATAGCTACTACTTCAACTGACTCTAGGAGATTTTTGAAATGTTCCAAAAAGTCTTGACCTTCCTGTTCCAATACTACAGGACCTTTTTCAAGAACTTCTGTTTGGTTGTCTCCGTGAAGAATAGCGATACAGTTACGAGTTTCTCCCTGAATTGAGAAGAAATCTTTCTTTACTTGATTATCGATATGTTCAACCAAAAACTCACCAAGTTTGCCACCCACTAAACCAGTAGCAAGAACAGAATCCCCAAATTCTGAAAGTACTCGGGTAACATTGAGTCCCTTACCACCAGCCGTTTTGGTTACATCCACCACACGATTGACAGTATCAATCTTCAACTCATCCAAGGGATAGGAAATATCAATGGATGGGTTCATTGTGACTGTTAAAATCATAGGTTACCTCTTAGTCGTGGTATTCTCCGCGATCCCATTTTTCAAGGAATTCAGTGAAGAAGTTTGCGTCTGTTTGTTGAGCATTGTGACTTTCAAGGTGTTCAATTTTCGCAATCAATTTCTTGTTTTCTTCAGATGGTTTGTATTCAGCATGGATGAAAGCTTCGATGATATCACACATGAGCAATTCACCAGTAATCTTACCACCAAAACCGATAACGTTGGCGTTCAATTGTTCTTTAGCATAAAGGGCTGTTGTCATATCACGAACCAAGGCAGAACGGACACCTGGAACTTTATTCACAGCGTTGTTGATACCAACACCAGTACCACAAATACATACCCCAAGATCAGCTTGACCGCTAGTTACAGCTTCCCCTACTTTTTTACCAAAGATTGGGTAGTGAGTACGTGTATGGTCATATGTACCAAAGTCAATGACTTCATATCCTTTTGATTTCAAAAATTCTGAAACCGCCATTTTTTCATCTGTTACGATGTGGTCACATCCAATTGCAATTCTCATTAGTTATTCCCTCCGATTAATTATATAAATCTAATATCATTTATCCCTACTCAAGAAAAATCAAGATTAGCTTAGGAAGCGAGCTGCAAGCATAACTGAGGTTAGCTAAAGTGAGCTGACAACAGATTATCTTGATTTTTGAAGAGTATTAGCACATTTTGTTCAACATATCAACACGAATTTGGTGACGTCCACCATCGTATTTACCGTTAACAAATCCTTTAGCGATGTTTTTAGCCAATTCATCACCAACAAGTTGTGCACCCATAGTGATCATACGTGAGTTGTTGTGACCACGAGTCATATAAGCTGAACGTTCGTCAGATACTTCTGCAGCAACCATTCCTTTGATCTTAGTTGCGACCATAAATGGACCAGCTCCATAAGCATCAATCACGATACCAAGGTTTTGTTCTTCTTTGTTTACTTCTGCAGCAACAGCAAGAGTCACATCAACAAAGTCTTGACCTTCAGCTGTAACATCCACAACGTGGAAGTTTTCTTTTTCCAAGAAGTCTTTCACAACTTCTTTCAATCTCAAACCTGCAGCATCTGCACCGATAACAATAGACATATTGTATACTCCTTTTATTTTTCTAGGCTAGTAAAACCTTTTATAGTTAACAGTTTACCTACAAAAGCTTTCTAGCAGTTTATTGACAAATTGGATTGAATGAGATGAATGACACCTTATTCAAGTTTAGGAAATCAGTTTCCTAGAAATAATCTTTCTCCACGAAAGAGAATATAACAAGTGATTGTTTGTTTGTGACAAACATCATTTGTTGCTTACAAACATAATATACTCCTATTTCTTAAAAAAGTCAACAATTAATGTTTGTTTTTGTGTTTTTTTAATTAAAAAATTTCGATATCAAAACCAATTTGATCTACTTGAGCAGGTTCTAGGAGACGAACATTCTTCTTATCTTCTAGATGATCTCCTTCTTCAAGGGATGTTGACAAGCCAGACCATGGTTCAAAAGCAATGAAAGGTCCTTTATTCAAAGTTGACCATATAATGAGGTTTGGAAACTCTGCAAAACGAACTTTCAATCCCTTATCATGTTTACGAGAACGAAGGGCAATTGTTCTAGATTGCAATTCATCTAAGGTGACTGCATCAGTGCTGAAAAGATCATAGCTGAGGTCTAATTCTTTTTGACCTTCTAGCCATGGACTTCTATCTTGAAAATCAAGCATACCTGTTTCTGGGAAAGGACGTGGAACAGAGCAAGTCTCTTCTTTTTCAAACTCTAGATAATAATCTTCATAGACTTCATCATCAAGCAGAGGACAATTAAATCCTGGATGTCCACCAATAAAGTAAGGCATGACCTTGCTAATTTCTTTATTAAATATTTTGTATTGAGTCCGTACTGTCTTTCCAGTAAGGATATAAGTGATTTCTAAGCGGAAATGATAAGGGTAGTTCTGATAGCTATTCTCATCGTCTTCAATTGCAAAAGTTACACTATTATCTGTCTGTTCAACTAATTCAAATTCTTTCTTACGAACCAAACCATGACGAGGAATCTTTCCTTTGATTTCTTGTCCATTATCATCTATATAAAGTGCTGTATCCTCTCTCAATGAACCACAAATGGGGAAGAGAACAGGAGCTTGTCCACTCCAATAAGTAGCATCTCCTTGCCACAAATACTCAACTCCCTCGGCATCTTTTATAGAAGAAAGAGCCCCACCAAAACTGTTAAATTGAACTCTTAATTGTTCTGATTTTAATTCAATTACCATTATTTTCTCCGATTTCTTGATAGTTTATAAAAAACTAGGCTGTCACTCCTAATGGTATGACAACCTAGTTTCAACAATTTACATTTTATAGGAGCTCATTATTTTGCTTTTGCTGCGTACTCTTCGTTACGTTTGATCATTTGTTTTCTGTACCATGCAAAGATACCGATATAGAATACAAGGAAGACTACAGCACCAAGGATTGCTTTGATATCACCTGTTGTAGTGTTACCAATTGTCCAACCAAGAAGTTTTTCGATTGGTCCTTCAAGAGTTGAGTGAGTGATCAATTGAGTTTCGCTCACACCTGCTGGGAAGGCACCTACACCTTTAGCAAGTTCTGTTGCAAATGGTGCGATAAGTGTACCTGAAAGAAGGAAGAGTGGCAACAAGAGTGTTCCGAAGATAATCATACGGAGCAATTTACCACGTGTTACAACCAAGAGAGCTGGAGTAACACCCATAGCGATGATACCTGCAAGTGGCAAGATACCATTTCCGACTTTTGAAAGAAGCACAGCTTCGATCAACATGATTGGTGCAAGTACGTTGGCACAAGCCCAGATTTCAGCACGACCAGCGATGAATGGCCAGTCAAGACCGATATTAAATTTACGTCCTTGAAGACGTTTAGTAGCAACGTTTGTAATACCTTGTGAAAGTGGTTCTACGGCAGCGATGAACCATGAACCGATGAGTGAGAAGAGTTCCAAAGATACACCGGCAGTCAAACCAAGAGACAACCATCCTTTGATAACAAGACGCCATTTATCTGCATCTGCAACCCCTTCAATTGGATGTGGAGTTCCCATAATACCGATAACGATACCAAGAATGAAACCGATGAAGAATTTAGATCCCCAGAAACCGATTTTCTTGTTCAATTTAGCAGCATCAAAGTCATATTTATCAAGACCTGGGAAGAATTTTTCAAAAATCTTATCCAAAACCATGATAACTGGGTTCATCATGTAGTTCATGTGAGTTGAAGTCATTGGAGATGAACTTGGTGCATTAAGAAGGTCATCAAATGTAGGTTTCATCAAGTCAGAGTTGATGATTTTGAGAACCCCAACAAGTACAATAGCTGCTGTAGCAATCAATAGTGAAACCCCTTGGCTCACACCGTTGTTGTCTGCATACCATTTAATCAAAAGACCTGTGATAGACAAGTGCCAGATATCAAAGATATCAACGTCAAGTGTATCAGTTTTCTTCATAGCTAGCATCACTATGTTGACAATCAACATGATGAGCAAGAAGTATAGTGTCCAAGCAGATCCCCAAGTGATTGTTGCAAGTGGTGCCCAACCAACGTCAGTGATACTCAATTGGATACCAGTGTTTTCAACGAATTTTGCTAGTGATGCTGAGAAAGCAGTGTTTAGCATACCGATGATGGCACCGATACCTGTAAGAGCGATGGCAAGTTTGATACCACCTTCAAGCGCTTTGGAGAATTTCACTCCAAAAAGTAGAGCCAATATTGTCAAAATGATTAACATGATGACAGGACCACCCATATCTAAGACGGGTGTAAAGACCTTTTTGATTAGGTCAAAGATTGCATCCATAACAGTTCCTCCCTTTTTATGTTATATGAATGTTAACAAATTAGAATTAGCTTAATCCGTGTTCTTTAATAGCTGCTTCAATATTGTCAAATACTGGAGCACTCATAGCTGGGATACGGAATAAGATTGGTCCAGCTTCGATAACTGGAATACCTGGATCAAAACCAAGATCTGTCGCAGCAATTGGTGTGAAGATGTCATAACCTTTGATAAGATCTTCGTTAACGTCTTTGACCATGACTGCATCACAGTGAACATCAAAACCGCGGTTTGAAAGTTCTTCTTCAAGAGCACTTTTAATTTGGTGGCTTGAGTTAACACCTGCACCGCAGGCAGCAAGAATTTTAATCATATGGATTTCCTCCGATTTAATATTTTTAATAGACAAGATTAAGCAATTGCTTCAGCAATATAAGCATAGAGGGCTTCTGGTTCAGAAATTTTTGATAGGTCTTCAAGATGACCATTTCCAGTAAAGAAGTCCATCAACTGAGCAAGAATGTTCGTTTGGCTTGAACTTGAGTTATTAATGATAAAGAAGAGTAAGGATACTTCTACTTCCTTATCTGGCGCAATCATATTGTGGAAAGTCACTGGTTTTTCTAATCGAACGACCACAACTTTTTCGGCTAGATTATGAACAATATCTGTGTGAGGAATAGCCACATTCGGCAAATCCTTACCCAAAAATTCCATATCTAGGCCAGTTGGAAATGACTTTTCACGCGTGATCAAGGCTTCACGATAGGTTGGAGTTACGATTTCTCGTTCTTCCAATAAAGTTGCAACCTGATCAAAGAGATGTTCTTGATTATCCGCTTCTAAGCAAAACACAAGGTTTTTGTCAAAGAAATGATCTAATCCCATAAGGTTTTCCCTTCTTTCCATTAACTTTATGCTATAAGTATAACACTATATGAAATCGTTGTCAATAATTTTCTGTTGTTTTTTGTCTCTTTTTTAATATTTTTGTTTCTTTTGTAATTTGTTGCATAAAAACAAACACATAAACAAACATTTTAAACGTTTTTTCTATTCTAGAAACTAAAAAAGCAGACCATCTAAGTCTGCTTAACTATTGATTCTTATACAAATTTCCTATGAAGAAGGAAAAACAATTATGACAACTTATACTAAATGAAAATCAAAGAGCAAACTAGGAAGCTAGCCGCAGGTTGCTCAAAACACTGTTTTGAGGTTGTAGATAAGACTGACGAAGTCAGCTCAAAACACTGTTTTGAGGTTGTAAATAAGACTGACGAAGTCAGTTACATATATCTACGGCAAGGCATCGCTGATGTAGTTTGAAGAGATTTTCGAAGAGTATTACTCTTCATCCATGCTCAAGACGCTAAGGAAGGCTTCTTGTGGAACTTCTACTGATCCGATAGCTTTCATGCGTTTCTTACCAGCTTTTTGTTTTTCAAGGAGTTTGCGTTTACGAGAAACGTCACCACCGTAACACTTGGCAAGTACGTTCTTACGAAGGGCCTTGATATCAGTACGAGCGACAATCTTGTGTCCAATTGCTGCTTGGATAGGAACCTCAAATTGTTGGCGAGGGATGATCTTCTTGAGCTTATCAACGATGAGTTTCCCACGTTCGTAGGCAAAATCCTTGTGAACGATAAAGCTGAGGGCATCCACCTTGTCTCCGTTGAGAAGGATATCCATTTTCACTAGCTTAGATGGGCGGTACTCTGACAATTCATAGTCAAAGCTTGCATAACCGCGAGTTGAAGACTTAAGCTTATCAAAGAAGTCAAAGACGATTTCAGCCAGTGGAATTTGATAGATAACATTGACACGGTTATCATCGATATAATCCATAGTCACAAAGTCCCCACGCTTGCGCTGAGCTAGCTCCATCACTGCTCCGACGAACTCCTGTGGTACCATGATCTGCGCCTTAACATAAGGCTCTTCAATGGTCGCAATCTTAGTTGGGTCTGGAAACTCAGATGGGTTAGACACATCCATAGACTCACCGTCGGTCAAATTAACTTTGTAAATAACAGACGGAGCTGTCATGATGAGGTCAATATTGAACTCACGCTCTAAACGTTCCTGGATAACATCCATATGAAGAAGTCCAAGGAAACCACAACGGAAACCAAATCCAAGTGCCTGAGATGTTTCTGGTTCAAATTGGAGACTAGCATCATTCAGCTGCAATTTTTCAAGCGCTTCACGTAGGTCATTGTACTTGTTTGATTCGATTGGATAGAGACCCGCAAAAACCATAGGATTCATCTGTTTGTAACCATGTAATGGCTCTGCTGCAGGATTGGTTGCCAAGGTAACGGTATCACCCACACGAGTGTCCTGAACCGTCTTGATAGAAGCTGCAATATAACCAACGTCCCCAGTCGCAAGGAAATCACGACCAACTGCTTTCGGAGTAAAAATACCAACTTCCGTAACATCAAAGGTCTTGCCATTGCTCATGAGCTGAATCTTATCACCAGGTTTAACAACTCCATCCATGACACGCACTTGGAGAATAACCCCACGGTATGCATCGTAAACAGAGTCGAAAATCAAAGCCTTAAGAGGCGACGTCACATCACCCGTTGGTGCTGGTACTTTTTCTACGATTTGCTCGAGGATTTCTTCGATACCGATACCAGCCTTGGCAGAAGCCAAAACTGCTTCACTGGCATCCAAACCAATCACATCTTCAATCTCTGTACGCACGCGCTCTGGATCTGCAGCTGGTAGGTCAATTTTATTAATGACTGGCATGATTTCCAAATCATTGTCCAAGGCTAGATAAACGTTGGCAAGGGTTTGAGCCTCAATACCTTGAGCGGCATCGACCACCAAAATAGCACCCTCACAAGCAGCTAGCGAACGTGAAACTTCATAAGTGAAGTCAACGTGCCCCGGCGTGTCAATCAAGTGAAAAATATAAGTTTCCCCATCTTTAGCAGTATAATTCAGCTCGATGGCATTCAACTTAATGGTAATCCCACGTTCTCGCTCTAAATCCATGCTATCCAAAAGCTGTGCTTGCATTTCACGGCTTGAAACGGTCTCTGTCTTTTCCAAAATGCGGTCTGCTAGAGTCGACTTTCCGTGGTCAATATGGGCGATAATAGAGAAGTTCCGGATCTTCTCCTGTCGTTTTTTCAATTCTTCTAAGTTCATGATTCTCTTCCTTTCAGGGTATCTATTTATTATAAATTGTTTTTGACTTTTTGACAAGACCATACCCTGCTAGGAGTACTAATCTTCAGCAACAAAGCCGTCATTTTCGATAAAGTGGTGTTCTGTCATTCCTTGGTCTGTAAAGACAATCCCGTGAAGGACACCACCATAGACAGCTCCTCCATCCATTCCAACCTTGCCATCTTCTGTAGTCCAAAGCTCAGCTGTACCTCGTTCTTGCTTTAACAAACCATAGACCGGTGTATGGCCAAAGACAATGATTTTTCCAGTATGATTTTCTGCTTCGTGGAATGGTTTTCTAAGCCATACTTTCTTGTAATCTGTGGTTTCATGCCAGTCGTCTAAGGTCAAATCAATACCTGCGTGCACAAAGATATACTTGTCTGTCTCTACCACAAATGGCATTTGACGAATAAATTCGACCAAGTCTGCTGCTTCAGTAGCAACACGCTTGGCATCCTCAACTCCATCAACCGGTGCATCCAAAGGACGACCTAGGATAGAGTTAATGGTTGTATCTCCACCATTGCGACGATAGTGATCATAGCTTTCTTCTGGATCATCTAGCCATGTCAAAAACATATACTCATGATTTCCTGACAAACAGATAGCCCCTTGATTATCCACTAAGTCCTTAACCATCTCTAGAACACGGCGACTATCTTCACCACGGTCAATCAAATCCCCTAGAAAGAGTAACTGGGTCTGACCATCCCATGTTTTGAGAAGGTCTTCCAGCATCCCAGCTTTTCCGTGAACATCTCCAATTACATAATAGTCTGTCATCTTATTTCTCCCTGTTTCTCAACAATTCTCTGGCTTGCGTCAGGGCTGCTTCCGTCACATCATCACCTGCCAACATCTTAGCAACTTCTTCCACTCGCTCTTCAACCGTCAAGAGACGAACAGTCGAAACCGTTGAATGCTCATTGCTAATCTTCTCAATAAAGAATTGATAATCCGCAATCGCAATCACTTGTGGCAAATGGGAAATAGCCAGAACCTGACCATGCTGACCAATTTTATGAATTTTCTGTGCAATAGCCTGAGCTACACGACCTGAAACTCCCGTATCCACCTCATCAAAGACAATGCTGGTCTTGCCTTCTTTACGTGAAAAGGCAGACTTAATGGCTAGCATGAGACGAGATAATTCCCCACCAGATGCAACCTTAACCAAGGGTTTAAAATCTTCGCCAGGGTTGGTTGAAATATAAAACTCAACCATTTCATTTCCCTCACGACTGAATTTGCCCTTGCTAAAACGAACCTGAAACTGAGCTTTTTCCATATAGAGGTCTTGCAGTTCTTGTTTAATCTCTGCTTCTAGCTGCTGAGCCAAGTCATGACGAGCAGAGGCAAGCTGACCTGCCAAATCAACAAGATTGACTTCCAATTTCTTAAGCTCTGCTTCCATGTCCTCAGACGAAAGGTTATTGCCTGTCAATAGATTGTATTCATCCGTAATCTTGGCAAAATAAAGCAAGACATCGTCTACAGTCCCGCCATATTTACGAGTAATGGTATGAAGGAGGTCCAAACGATTCTCAACCTGCATGAGACGATTGCCATCAAAATCAAGGTCCTCAATAATAGCTTCCAGACGTTTGCTAATGTCTTCTAAGACATAGTAGGTCTCAGACAGAGAGCTTGAAATTTCACGGTATTCAGGATCATACTCTTCGACGCTTTCCATGTCATTCATGGCTGAACGAACATTGGCCAGACTTGAAAAATCTTCATTGTCCAACATACTGTAGGCATTGGTCAGCGTATCCGCAATATTTTTATGGTTTAGAAGTTTATCTCGCTCTTGGTTAAGAGCCAGGTCTTCTCCAGCCTGCAAGTTTGCTGCCTCAATCTCTGCCATTTGAAATTCCAACATTTCAATACGAGCCTTGTGTTCCTGTTGGTTTTTCTTGACTTCCAGAACCTGCTTACGCATTTTACGGTAGGCATCAAAAATCGTTTGATAGGTTTCTTTCAAGTCCCAAAAAGCTGCATCGCCAAATTCATCCAACATCTGGATATGAAGTTGAGGACGCATTAACTCTTCTTGGTCATGCTGACCATGAATATCCACCAAATGTTGCCCAATAGCACGCAAAACAGACAGATTGACCATCTGGCCATTCACGCGACTGATACTACGACCATTTTGCAGAATTTCCCGACGGATGATAATTTCATCCCCCATTTCTAAACCTTGCTCATCAAAAATTTCCTGCAAAAGGCGACTATTCTCAACTGAGAAAAGCCCCTCAATCTCTGCCTTTGGCGCACCATGACGAATAACATCTGTCGTCGCACGAGCTCCCAACATCATATTCATGGCATCAATGATAATCGACTTCCCTGCACCCGTTTCACCAGTCAGGACAGTCATCCCCTTTTCAAAATTGAGGGAAATAGCCTCAATAATGGCAAAGTTTTTTATCGAAATTTCAAGTAACATATAGACCTACCAATTTTTTACTTGTTCAAAGATTTCCTCAGCTAGACTTTCACTTCTGGCAATGACTAAAATCGAGCTATCATCAGCTAAACAGCTGAAAATCTTATCCGCAAAAGTCTCGATTAATTGAGCTTTTACAAAAGCTGTATTTCCTGGAATGACTTGGAGATTGATCATCTTGTCCATCAATTCTGCAGACTCAATATTATCTTCAGCCAGTTGCAAACTTTTTACGATTGATTTTGGCAATTCATAGACATAAGTATTGTCTCTCAAAGGAATTTTGACAATCCCTAGTTCTTTGATATCTCGTGATACCGTTGCCTGAGTGGCAGTGATGCCTGCCTCTTTCAAATGTTCTACGATTTCTTCTTGCGTGCCGATTTGATAATCTGTCACAAATCGTCTAATTTTTTCAAGTCTCTCTTTTTTATTCATTTTTAAATTGACTATGCGCCCTCTCTACTACTTCTTCAATCTCAGCAAGAACCTGATTGCTTGCTGACTCTTCTTTTTTCAAATACGCTAAAAACTCAATATTTCCATGACCACCTTGGATGGGAGAAAAATCCAAACCAAGGACTGAAAAACCTTCCTCTACTGCCATAGATGTGACAGATTCAAGGACATGTTGATGGACCTTGGCATCGCGAATGATTCCATTTTTCCCAATCTGCTCACGTCCTGCTTCAAACTGAGGCTTAACTAGAGCCACGACCTGACCTTGATCTGCCAAGACACGGTGCAAGGCTGGCAGAATCAGACTGAGGGAAATGAAACTCACATCAATACTGGCAAAGCTCGGTTCCTTTTCGAAATCAGTCTTTTCAGCATAGCGGAAATTGAATTGCTCCATACTGACAACCCGCGGGTCTTGGCGTAATTTCCAAGCCAACTGATTGGTGCCGACATCGACTGCAAAGACTAACTCAGCACCATTCTGTAACATGACGTCGGTAAAACCTCCAGTAGAGGCTCCAATATCAATCGTTGTCGCCCCATCAACTGACAAATCAAAGATCTGCAAGGCTTTTTCCAATTTCAAGCCACCACGGCTGACATACTTGAGTTTTTCACCCTTAAGTTTTAGCTCGGTGTCGTCTGGGATTTTCTCTCCTGGTTTGTCAAAACGTTCTCCATTAAGGACTGCTACGACTAGACCAGCCATAACACCGCGCTTGGCCTGCTCTCTCGTTTCAAACAAGCCCTGTTTATAAGCTAGTACATCCACTCTTTCCTTAGCCATTGATTCTCAAACTTTCTACTACACTTACAATCGATCCTATATCAAAAGGGACCTGCTGGGCAATTTCTTCTAATTTGGCATTAGCTTGATCCAGAGTTTGGTTACAAAAGGCAATAGCCTCTTCCAAGCCCAACAAGGCTGGATAGGTTGACTTTTCTGCCTGCAAGTCCTTTTGTGGTGTCTTGCCGATTTCCTCAAAACTAGCTGTCACATCCAACACATCGTCTCTGACCTGAAAAGCAAGCCCAATCAATTCACCTACAGTTTTCAGCTTTGCCTGCATCTCAGGTGCCAATTCGGCTATAATAGCAGCTGCTTGGAAGGGATAAGCTAATAGTTTTCCAGTCTTATTAGCATGAATGGTCTGGAGTTCTTCTAAAGACAAATGCTGGTGTTCGCCTTCCATATCCAAAACTTGCCCTGCAACCATTCCCAGACTACCTGAAGCAAAGGATAAGTTAGCAATCAAGTCCACCTTGATCTGACTTGGCAAATCTGCCTGCGCTATCAAGGCATAAGGATCTAGGAACAAGGCATCTCCAGCCAAAATGGCCATAGCTTCACCGAATTTCTTATGGTTGGTCAAACGCCCTCGACGATAATCATCATCATCCATGGCAGGAAGATCATCGTGAATCAAGCTCCCTGTATGAATCATCTCCAAAGCCGCAGCCACCTGCGCATGTGCTGGTTTAATAGCCACCTGCAAGGCTTCCAAAACTTCTAACAAGAGAAAAGGACGAATACGCTTGCCACCAGCATGAATGGAATAGAGAACAGACTCTCGCAAACTAGAGGCAAACTGCTGGTCTCCATAAAAGTCTTCCAAGGCCGACTCGACAAGAGCTAATTTTTCTTGCTTTTTCATTCAAAATCACTTTCTGTTCCATCTTCTTGCATGACCTTAACTAAGGTCTTTTCAGCCTTGTCCAGCGTCGCTTGGAGTTCTTTTGACAAGACCATACCCTTTTGAAAGGCAGCAATCGCATCTTCCAGAGCAATTTCACCATTTTCCAAACTTTGAACAATGGTCTCCAGTTCTGCTAGATTTTCCTCAAATTTCTTTTGTTTTGACATCTTTAACCTCTAATTCTACTCGACCATCTCGCATCAAAAGCGTCACTTGGTCTTTTTTCTTCAAACTCTCAACCGAATCTACAACGGACTCTTCTTTTTTGACAATAGCATAACCACGCGCCACAATTCGACTGGTATCCAACATCAGCAAGGCTTCCGAAAGTCGCTTCACTTCAGCAACCTTGGCATCATAAACCAGCGCCATTTGGCTACGGAGGAGCTTATCCAACTGGCCTAGACGGTCTTGATAACGTTGGATTTTGGTAACAGGTGATAATTGCACCAGTTGATGCGTCCTTGCTTGTACTAATTGGTTGCTATCAGAAATTCTTGTTCGTAAACTTTGTTTTAAGCGCAGTTGCAGTTGATCCAAGCGTTGCAAATAGCCATCATACAAACGTTCTGGTTGTCTAAAGATAACAGACTGACTGCATTTTTTCAAAGCTTCTTGTTTCTTAGATAGCACATTTCGAACTACCGTTGCCATCCGTTTTTCCTGATTTTGCAAATGAGCCAATACATCCAACTTGGTCACAGGTGTTGCTAGTTCAGCAGCAGCTGTTGGCGTTGCAGCTCGTCGATCTGCAACAAAATCCGCCAAGGTCACATCTGTCTCATGCCCAACACTAGAAATAATTGGCAAACGAGATTCAAAAATGGCTCGTACCACAATTTCTTCGTTAAAGGCCCAGAGATCCTCTATGGAACCACCACCACGACCAATAATCAGCAAATCCAAATCGTCACGCTGATTAGCACGCGCAATATTCCTTGCTATTTCCTCTGCTGCTCCATCTCCTTGAACCTTGGTCGGATAAAGAAGGATGTCAACACCTGGAAATCGCCTGCTGACGGTCGTGATAATATCTCGAATAACGGCTCCACTGCGACTGGTCACTACACCAATTCTCTTAGAAAATTGGGGCAGAGGTTGCTTGAAACGTTCTTGAAACAGGCCTTCTTCTGTCAATTTTTTCTTGAGTTGTTCAAACTGAATCGCAAGCGCCCCAACTCCATCAGGCTCTGCCTTTTCAATGATGATGGAGTAGCTACCACTTGGTTCATAGACCTTCACACGTCCAATCACATTGATTTTCATTCCTTCTTCCAGGTCAAAACCTAATTTCTGATAAATTCCAGACCAGATGGTCGCTTGAATGACTGCATGATCATCTTTTAGGGAGAAATATTGGTGAGTAGGTCGTTTACGAAAATTGGAAACTTGACCAGTTAAATAGACCCGTTCCAAGTAAGGGTCCTTATCGAATTTCATTTTCAGATACTTGGTCAAAGTTGTTACCGATAAATACTTTTCCATCTCCACCTACTATTCATTTTCTTGCTCTTTCATGGGTATTATTATACCAAAAATATGCCTAAAAATCTCCATTTATGTACCATTATGAAGGAAAAATAGAAAAAGGAGGCAAGGCCTCCACATCTGATTATTTGCTGTTTCGAGCTTCTTCCAAAATCTTTTCGATCTTGGTCGTCAACAGATCGATAGCCACTGTATTGCTAACTCCTTCAGGAATGACGATATCAGCATAACGCTTAGTCGGCTCGATAAACTGGTGGTACATGGGTTTAACCACACCTAAATACTGGTCAATAACGCTGTCAAGGCTACGGCCACGCTCTTCCATATCACGCTTGATCCGACGAATAATGCGCACATCATCATCTGTATCCACAAAAATCTTAATATCCATCAAATCGCGCAGGCGCTTATCCTCCAAGACCAAAATCCCCTCAACGATAAAGACATCTTGAGGTTCTTGACGATAGGTCTTGCTACTTCGTGTATGCTCTGTATAGTCGTAAGTCGGAATGTCCACCGGACGCCCTGCCAACAATTCCTTAATCTGCTCGATCATCAAGTCTGTATCAAAGGCAAAAGGATGGTCGTAGTTGGTTTTGACACGCTCTTCAAAGGTCAAATGAGACTGATCCTTGTAGTATGAATCATGCTCAATCATGGAAATCTTTTCATCAGGAAAATGCGATAAAATGGCTCTTGAAACACTGGTCTTACCACCACCAGAACCACCTGTCACTCCGATAATGATTGGTCTATTTTGCATGCTATCCTCCGTTTTTTTATCCGTCGTCTATTCTATCATAATTTTTGCAAAATTTATAGTCTGGTTTGAATAGTCTAGGGGAAACAACACTCCCTACACCCCAGTTAGATCAGCTAAAAACCTTCCTTGGCTTGTATAAATTGTCTCGCTTTTCTAGAATAGCTAGTAATTTATCATCTTCAAAGGCAGCTAATTCTTGTTCTGTTTGTTCGAGTTCGATAAAACGACCAAAGCGTACTTCTGTAGCCTCTTCTGGACTTAGGAAAACTTTGACAAGGTCGCCTGTCCCAATCTCTAGAGGATGGAGAAAGTCCAATTGACCAGCATCCACTTTTTCAGTAATTTCTTCCAAGGTAAGAGCATCTTCTAGTTGCAAACCAGCTGCACTAGTCCGTGTCAAATGTGACATATGAGCCGCATAGCCAAGTTTTTCTCCCAAGTCAACCGATAAAGTACGAATATAGGTTCCCTTGCTACATTTCACACGAAAAGTAAAGCTTGCAAGATGACCCTCATAAGAAATCGGACTTGTCCGCTCAAAGCTATAAATAGTCACCTGACGTTCTGGACGCTCTACTTCCTG
Source organism: Streptococcus sp. 27098_8_103 (assembly GCF_041432345.1). GTDB lineage: Bacteria > Bacillota > Bacilli > Lactobacillales > Streptococcaceae > Streptococcus > Streptococcus mitis_BV. The sequence goes on along the minus strand of NZ_JAPVZK010000001.1, from coordinate 52,296 downwards.
ACCAGCACGCGCATACTCATAGAGCTTGCGACCATTGACCTTGACAGCCGAATACATAGGTGAAATCTGAGTAATAGGCCCAGTCAGACTAGCGATTGCTTCATCAACAAGCTTTTCATCCAAGTGCGATAAAACAGGTGTCTCTGCAACCACTTCCCCACTAGCATCCTCAGTCGTCGTGGAATAGCCCAGAGTGATTTCCCCCTCATAGACCTTGCCCTCATCCTGCATAAATTCGACCATGCGAGTCGCCTTGCCAACCGCAATAGGTAAAACACCCACCACATCCGGATCCAGCGTCCCACCATGACCAATTTTCTTAGTTCCCAAAATCTTACGCAGTTTAAAAACCGCATCATGCGAAGTCATCCCCGCTTCTTTTTTTAAGTTGATAATACCGTTCATTTTTGCTTTCTAATTCCCTTTTCACTTTACATCAACATATTCTATCTTAGACAGATTTTAAAACTATATCAGCTCATTTTTCTAAATACTTCCTAGCTTCCTGAACATGGAAAAGCTCTGAGTTTTCATGTGCTATACTTTCAAACAAACTACGGGCACGCTCTTCATCTCCTTTTAGCTGTGCATTGAGAGCGCCGTAATAAGAAAACATGATTCGAGCTAGCTTACTTTCTGGTTCAGTAATGTCAAAGTAGTCGTTTGCTTCTTTATTGAATACAATATCTTTTATTGCTTGGGCTTGAGCAACAAGTTTAGCTTTGCCTCCTTTAAGATCTGGTGCCTTGGACAATTGTTCCTCAAAGAAAGCAATATCTTGCGCATCTTGAAGATGAATGGAAACTTTTAATAGTTCAAAGTTTGATATTAAAAACACATGGTTTCTGAATCTCTTCCAAATTTTCTTCAAATCATATTTGGACATGTTTTCCTTAGCTGATTGAAAATCTCCTTTTAGATAAGCCACTTGACCTTGGATAAATTGGTAATACTCACGATATGTTGCTCTAAAGGGCTTAATAGATTTTTCTGATTGAACTCTGAACATGTCTACATAGAGCTTAAGATTAATAGAATCGTTTAACACTAAATCAATAACTTTTCTAGATACAAATCTTAAATAAAATACAAAGCCGAGAACTAAAAAGACAATAACTAATAATATGAATCCCAATATTTCCAAATTGCTTTGAAATACTAAGCATACTGCCATCACATCCAAAACAAGTCCAATAATTGAGCAAATTAGAATAACCCTATCAAGTTGTAAAAGAGTGTTTTCTGTCGCCCTACTTACTATTTTTTTTACTAATTTCATATATTACTCTCATTTCACTAATTCTAAATATTTCTTCGCTTCCTGAACATAAAAGAGTTCTGGATTTTCATGGACAATACTTTCAAACAAACTACGGGCACGAGCTTCATCTCCTTTTAGCTGAGCATTAAGAGCGCCGTAATAAGAGAACATGATTCGAGCTAACTTATTTTCAGGTTTGGTGGTGTCGAAGTAGCCTGTAACTTCTCCATTGAGTATTTTTGATACTGGTTCAATTAAATCCAACATTCTATTTTTATCAATTCTTTTAATTTTTTCCCAATCATAAGAAACTAAAAGTTTAGAAATTTCATCCGTCTCCCTTAAATGAAGGTATGATAATGATTCTATAAATACGATGTTTAGTTCATAAATACGTTTCAAATTCAATTTAGAACTTTTAACTCTTATTCGTTCAGCATATTGGATTGCCTCACTAAAATTCCCTTGATAGAAAGCACACCTAGCTAAACCCAGATTTAAGGCATTTAAATTCCCTGTTTTATTATCAGGCCGCCTTTCATAAGTTTCAGTTAAAAGAGAAATATATTTTATAAAATTCACTTGCTCGTATAAAATAACTTCTGCAACGTGATTTACTAAAAAATGAGTTATTACAACGATAATAGTCAGTAATGTTAGAAATATGAGCAATAATGTAGTAACGACGGTTGATTTTACGAATAATAAACTAATTGCTGTTGCTATAATTATCCAACGTAGATAAAATAAAATAAAAACCTCCAGTATGCTGCAGATTCGAACTGATGACCAATTCGAGATATTCTTAGAAATATTATCTAACATAAAAAACTCCTATAAAAAATTACAAACTAATTTATATAAACAAACTAGCTAAATGAGCTAGCAAAGTAGCTCCAGCTTTTAAGAAAAATTAATTCAATTTTATCAGCTGACCATGTTCTAATAATTTCTATAGTTCTTTTCATATAACACTCCTGTTTTTAAGATAATCTCACTCCCCCTTCAGCGCTTCAAACTTGGCTTTCATGGTTGGATTTTTCCGGGTCAATTTTTTGACGGAAACATCTTCCAATTTGTTGTTTGCAAGGCGGAGTTGGTTTTCGGATGTGGTTAGGAACTTCTTAACCTCTTCCATGCGTTTGATAGCCTTATCAATTTCATCAATTGCCTTACCAAAGTTGGTCGAAGCCGAATTATAGTTCTTAGCAAAAGCTAGCTTAAAGGCATCCAAGTCTTCCTCAAAATGAGTGATGTCAATGTTTTGTTCACGGACAAGTGCCAACTCTTGCTTGTATTTCAAAGAATTGAAAGCCGCATTACGTAAGAGACCAATCAACTGGATAAAGAATTGAGGACGAACCACATACATTTTTTCATACTCGTGACTGACGTCAACAATCCCTGTGTTAAAGTAGTCGTTATCGGCCTCAAGCATAGTTACCAAAACCGCATATTCGCAATTCTTCTCCCGACGGTCCTTGTCCAATTCCTTATAAAAATCTGCATTCTTGTGCTTCTTCTCTGTTCCGTCCGCTTCATTTTTCATCTCAAACATGATGGAAATAATTTCGACCCCATTTTCATCACATTCACGGAAGATAAAGTCCCCTTTGGAACCACGCGCAGAGACCTTGTTATCCTTCTCAAAGTAAGCATTTGGAAATGCAAAACTACGGACCTTGTTAAACTCACTCTCTGCGTAGTGTTCCAGACTTTCCCCGATAGCTTTTGTAGATTGTTGGGCTTTGAAATTCTTATAAAATTCGACTTGTTCACTGGCTGCTTTGAGCTGAGCTTCATAGTTTTGTTTAACTGAAGCAAGAGAGAGTTCGTTTTCTTTTTCTTGCAAGAGAAGCTGATTTTTAACCTGGTCTCGTTCTTTTTCTAGGTCGGAGAGGGTCTTCTGTAGTTGATTTTCATGCTCCAAACGCAAGGTGGCCAATTGGTTTTCCAAGGCCTGCACTTCCTTGTCTTTTGCTAATAAAGCCTGATGGCTTGTCTGTTCAACCTCTTTCTTGGCCAATTCTTTTTCTGTATCAAAGTTTTGGATTTGACTCTGTAATTGCGCAATTTCTTGGTCTTTTTGAGCTAGTTTAGACTGTTGTTCATTCATGGCCTTTTGCTCAGCCAAAGCCAGTTCCCGCTTCATGCGATCGTGCAATTCCTTATCAAACTCTGCTGTTCTCACTTGGGACAGAAGTTCGGCATACTGACTCTCATTTACTGTAAAGACTTCCCCACAGTTGGGACATTTGATTTCGTTCATATCGTTCCTCTTTCTAGGCTTCTGTAACCATTATATCATGCCTGAGGGAAAATCAAAAACAGTGAGTCGAAACCCACTGTTTATCTTCTTTTACTTTAAATTTTTTCCAAGGCCAAGCGCAAATCTTCGATCAAATCATCTACATTTTCAAGTCCGATTGACAAACGAATTTGGTTTGGTGTGACGCCAGCTGCTTCCAGGTCTTTTTCTGACAATTGACCATGAGTTGTTGTAGCTGGATGGACAACAAGAGATTTAGCATCTGCTACGTTTGCAAGGTCAGAAAAGATTTCTAAATGATCAATTACCTTGCGAGCTTCTGCCTCCCCACCTTTGACATGGAAGGTAAAGATTGAGCCCACACCTTTAGGCAAGTATTTCTCAGCCAAGGCATGGTAAGGACTATCTGCAAGTTTTGGATAATTGACTTTTTCTACCTTAGGATGGTTGACAAGGAAATCAACAATTTTCTCTGCATTTTGCACATGACGTTCGACACGAAGAGAAAGTGTTTCCAGTCCTTGAAGCAAGAGGAAGGCATTAAATGGTGACAAGGCTGCACCTGTATCACGAAGCAATTGGACACGGACAGCGATAATAAAGGCTGCTGCACCCACATCACGAGTATAGCTCAAGTTGTGATAGCTTGGATCCTCGTCAACAAATTGAGGGAATTTCCCTGAAGCCGCCCAGTCAAAACGACCACTATCAACGATCACTCCACCAATAGTCGTACCATGGCCACCGATAAACTTAGTCGCAGAGTGAATGGCAATATCTACACCGTGAGAAAAGACATTAATCAAGTAAGGTGTGGCAAAGGTATTATCCGAAACAAGTGGAATTTGGTACTTATGAGCAATCTCAGCCAATTTTTCCAAGTCAGGAATGTTTATCAAGGGATTCCCCAAGGTTTCAATCAAAACTAGCTTGGTATTGTCTTTGATCGCTGCTTCTACTTCCTCCAAATTATCAACATCGACAAAGGTTGTTGTGATACCATAACGAGGAAGGGTTTCCTTCAAGAGATTGAAGGTTCCACCGTAAATAGTTGAGGCTGCTACTACATGGTCACCAGCGTGGGCAAGTGCCAAAATCGTATAAGTCACTGCGGCCATACCTGATGCTGTTGCAAGAGCTCCAACACCACCTTCAAGGGCAGCGATTCTTTCTTCAAAGGCAGCTGTTGTAGGGTTGGTGATACGAGTATAAATGTTCCCTGGTTTTCTCAAGGCAAAAAGATCTGCACCTTCCTGCGTGTCATCAAAAACAAAAGATGTTGTTTGATAAATCGGCACTGCACGAGACTTGGTAGATGGATCCACAACTTGACCAGCATGCAGTTGCAAAGTTTCAAATTTAAAATCACGAGTCATAAGGCGACCTCCAAATAGTTTGATTAAAGATATTGTAGCACCTTAAGGTATAGTTTACAAATATCAGTTTTCTATATTTTGATATAGTAAATAACTATTACCTTATTTTAAAAATGAAAAAAGCACGACTCAATCGTGCTCATTTTCTTAATCTACATAAGTATCTTCATTTTTATTGAGGAAGGCATATGGAAGACCCATCAAGAGGCCTCCTCCGATAAAGTTTCCGATGAAGGTTACACCCCAGTGGCGAAGCATATTTCCAATACCGAAGTTGGCAATTGAGTCAGCAGCAACACTGAATTTTACAATCGCGAAAGAAGCAAAGTTCGCAGCAATGTGCTCGTTTGTTAAGAATACAAACATGTAAATCGCTGATAAAACGAGCCATAGTTTAGCACCGCCATCTTTGACCAAAACAAATGAAAGAATCGCAATATTTACGAAAATATTTGCTAAAATCGCCTCAAGCAAGATTAATTCATTTGAACGGCCTAACTTCATCTCAACAACCCCTGAGATGAAACTATCGTGAGTCAGATTTGCATAAGCTGCCGAATGAGCAAAGCCCCAACCTGCTATTAAAGCTCCGATAAGGTTGAATAAGGTACAGTAAAGTAAAATCTCAGCCGTTTTTCTCCAAGAAATTTTTTTCAAGAAACTACCAGCAGTCAAGAACATCATGTTTGATGTTACCAACTCAGCATTCAAGAAAACAATGTAGGCCAAGCCCCAAGCAAAGACAAAGGGGAAGAGGAAGCGTCCACTACCTGGTGCAATTTTATTAATCAAGTCAGCTCCAACTGCACCAGCAGCAGTACTGAAGGTTAAAAATGCACCTGCGAACATAGAACGAATCGCATACTTAAATTTGCTTTGACTATAAAGACTTTCCTTCTTCTTGCAAGCAAATTCAATCTTTGAGATAAATTCTGAAGAAACCATAATAAACTCCTAAAAATTTTTTACCTGATAATTATATCACAAACTTTAGAATTAAGGAAACGTTTTCTGTATTTCATAACAGTTTATTTTGAAACGCAATCTATAAAAAATCAGTAAAACCTAAGATTTTACTGATTTATCTTTAATAACGTTGTTTATATGGTTGATTGAAAGCTGTTAGAATTTCTTCAGGTGTTTGTGAATAATCTTTTGTATCTTTCAAGTCACCTTTTACGATAATACGTTCTGTCGCATCATAGTCAACACAGGTTACAAGTGTGATTTCATCAACTCCAGTACGGTCATCAATCTCATCAACGCGATCTGGAGTCACATGCTTCACTTCACGGATTTCATAGGTATAAACTTTATCCTTATCAGTTAGATAAATTTTCATCCCATTTTTAGCGCGTGATAATGGAGAAAAGAGCATTTGGCTGGCGTTCTCCGCCGTGAAGATATGATGGCTCGCAAGGGAATAGTTTCCTTTCCCCATCACTTGATCACGCTTCATTGTACCAGCTCCATAGAAAAGATTGACATTATCCAGTCCCTTAAAAATAGGCAAGTTAATTTCTACCTCAGGGACAGCAATTCCACCGATAACTGGCAATTTTTGCGAATCCCATTGTGAGGATAAGACAGCTTCTGACGAGATGGCTTTTACGGAATCAAAGTCAAAATTCCCTTCTGTATCTTGATTTTCTTCCAATTTTTCTTTTGATACCTGGCTGACTTGGTATTTATTGGTATTCCAAACCATGAACATATCACGAATTTTTGAATTGAAAATCAAAGCTATCGACAAGATGATTAAGAATCCTGCCAAGATATTGATTAGTAAATTTTTACGGTTTGTTTTCTTTTTATTCTTTTTATGAGACATTATGCTTCACCTTCTGTTTCGTTTTCTGTCCCAACTTCTTCTTTTTCAGCTGCTGCAACCGTAGTAAAGGTTACAATTTTAGCATCTTGATCTAGGCGCATCACTTTAACTCCCATAGTTGAGCGACCTGTTTGTGAAATATTGGCAACGTTTGTTCTAATCATGACACCAGTATCAGTGATAATCATCAAATCTTCATCACCTTTTACTGTCATAAGACCAGCAAGAGAACCGTTCTTTTCTGTAATCTTAGCGGTTTGCATCCCTTTACCACCACGACCTTTAGTTGGATATTCGGTCGCAACTGTGCGCTTACCATAGCCCTTTTCTGTGATGATAAGAACCTCGTCCTGGTCTGTAATCACACTAGCACCAACAACTGTGTCTCCGTCACGAAGGTTAACACCTTTCACACCAGTGGCGATACGACTCATACCACGAACAGCTGATTGATTAAAGCGAACTGCATAACCAAACTTGGTACCAATGATAATGTCCGTATCTTCTTCTGTCAGTAAGACATTAATCAACTCATCTTCATCCTTGAGGTTCAGTGCTTTAAGTCCATTTTGACGAATGTTGGCAAATTCCTTAACGCTGGTTCTCTTCACAATACCATGACGAGTTGTGAAGAAGAGATAAGCATCATCGCTACGTTCAGACTCAACATTGATGATGGTCTGAATACTTTCACCTTCATCCAATTTCAAAAGATTGACAATTGGCAATCCCTTAGCAGTACGGCCATATTCAGGAATTTCATATCCTTTCAGGCGATAGACGCGTCCTTTATTTGTAAAGAAGAGTAGGTGATCATGGGTACTAGTTGACACTAACTCACGAACAAAATCGTCATCCTTAACACCTGTACCTTGAACACCACGCCCCCCACGTTTTTGAGCAGTAAACTCAGCTTGGTCCAGACGTTTGATGTATCCTTTATTAGAAAGAGTGATCAAGACATCAGCTTCTTCAATTAGATCCTCATCTTCAAGACTCAAGACTTCACCGACCATCAATTCCGTACGACGTTGATCACCAAACTTACGCTTGACTTCATCTAATTCATCCTTGATGATTTGAGAAACACGTTCGGGCTTAGCAAGAATATCTGCTAAATCTGCAATCAGAGCCAAGAGGTCATCATACTCAGACTGAATCTTATCGCGTTCCAAACCTGTCAAACGACGAAGACGCATATCAAGAATGGCTTGACTTTGACGTTCAGAAAGCTTAAACTTGCTCATCAACTCAGCTTGTGCTTCCGCATCCGTTTCACTAGCACGGATGATACGAATCACTTCATCGATATGGTCTAGCGCAATCAAGAGACCTTCTAAAATATGAGCACGCGCTTCCGCTTTTTCCTTGTCAAAACGTGTCCGACGAACAACCACTTCTTTTTGGTGCTCGATATAAGCATCCAAAATCTGACGAAGGGACAAAATCTTCGGTACACCATTTTGGATAGCAAGCATATTGAAACCAAAGTTGGTTTGCATCTGGGTCATCTTGAAGAGGTTATTGAGAATAACATTTGCGGATGCATCTCGTTTGACCTCGATTACGAAACGAACTCCTTCACGGTTTGACTCATCACGTACTGCTGTGATGCCCTCAATGCGTTTTTCCTGAACCAAACGAGCAATATGCTCATGCACCTTTGTTTTATTGACCATATAAGGAAATTCTGTTACAACAATACGCTCACGGCCAGTCTTAGTTTCCTCAATTTCAGTACGAGAACGAAGGACAATAGAACCTTTACCTGTTTCGTAGGCCTTATGAATACCTGATTTCCCCATAACAAGAGCACCAGTTGGAAAATCTGGCCCAGGCAGGACTTCCATCAAGTCCTTAGTGGTCACTTCAGGATTGTCCATGACCAACTTCACTGCATCAATGGTTTCACCAAGGTTATGAGGTGGAATATTGGTTGCCATCCCAACAGCAATACCAGTTGCTCCATTAACCAAAAGATTAGGAAAGCGCGCTGGCAAGACCAAGGGTTCACGTTCATTGGCATCATAGTTATCAACGAAGTCAACTGTATTTTTGTTAATATCACGAAGCATCTCCAGAGCAATCTTGCTCATACGTGCCTCAGTGTAACGCTGGGCGGCAGCACCATCACCATCCATGGAACCAAAGTTCCCATGACCATCTACAAGCATGTAACGATAGCTCCACCATTGAGCCATACGAACCATGGCTTCATAGATAGAGGAATCCCCGTGTGGGTGATATTTACCCATGACATCCCCTGTAATACGAGCAGATTTTTTATGAGGTTTGTCTGGAGTAACACCCAGTTCATTCATTCCGTAGAGAATCCGACGGTGAACAGGTTTTAAGCCATCTCGAACATCAGGAAGGGCCCGCGCTACGATAACACTCATGGCGTAGTCGATAAAGCTCGTCTTCATCTCCTTTGTCAGATTGACATTCACTAAATTTCTATCCTGCATTAATAAATGCCTCATTTCACTATTAGTAATTAATTATATTATACCATAATGTCCGCCATATTTCAGATATCTAAAATCGCTAAAACGTTTACATCAAGAACTGCAAGGCATATCCGTGACAAAGCTTTTTAAAAGTGATAAAATTGAAATAACTGGGGAAATCCCTGAATAAAATTAAGGAGATGTTTAGAATAATGACTTCAACTAAACAACACAAAAAAGTTATCCTTGTCGGTGATGGTGCTGTAGGTTCTTCTTACGCTTTTGCACTTGTTAACCAAGGAATTGCACAAGAGCTTGGAATTATCGAAATTCCACAATTGCATGAAAAAGCTGTTGGTGACGCGCTTGACCTTAGTCACGCCCTTGCCTTCACTTCACCTAAAAAAATCTATGCAGCTCAATACTCTGACTGTGCAGACGCAGACCTTGTTGTAATCACTGCAGGTGCGCCTCAAAAACCAGGTGAAACTCGTCTTGACCTTGTAGGTAAAAACCTTGCTATCAACAAATCAATCGTAACTCAAGTTGTTGAATCAGGTTTCAAAGGTATCTTCCTTGTTGCTGCTAACCCAGTTGACGTCTTGACTTACTCAACTTGGAAATTCTCTGGATTCCCTAAAGAACGCGTTATCGGTTCAGGTACTTCACTTGACTCAGCTCGTTTCCGTCAAGCACTTGCTGAAAAATTGGATGTTGATGCTCGTTCAGTCCACGCCTACATCATGGGTGAACACGGTGACTCTGAGTTCGCTGTTTGGTCACACGCTAACATCGCTGGTGTAAACCTTGAAGAATTCCTTAAAGACACTCAAAATGTTCAAGAAGCTGAATTGATTGAATTGTTCGAAGGTGTTCGTGACGCAGCTTACACAATCATCAACAAAAAAGGTGCAACATACTACGGTATCGCAGTAGCACTTGCTCGTATTACTAAAGCAATCCTTGACGATGAAAACGCAGTACTTCCACTTTCAGTATTCCAAGAAGGTCAATACGGAGTTAAAAACGTCTTTATCGGTCAACCAGCTGTTGTTGGTGCACATGGTATTGTTCGTCCAGTAAATATCCCATTGAACGACGCAGAAACTCAAAAAATGCAAGCATCTGCAAATGAATTACAAGCTATTATTGACGAAGCATGGAAAAACCCAGAATTCCAAGCTGCTTCTAAAAACTAATTTAGATAGTAATAACTCCTTGAGTCATCAGGGAGTTATTTTTTATCTCTGTCTTAACTAAACATTTTATGAAGTTTACGTAAAAAAACAACATAACTTTAAAAGCTATCATGTCACAGTTTGAGCATAAATCCGAAAACTACCAATTAGATCTATACTCACGTTACAAAAAGTTTGGAGCAAGCAGTACTTGATGCACTTGATACCGTCGCATTAAATAGAAAGTAAAAAGTTTTGCCCCTTTTTTGCCCCCTGGCACAAAAAAAGACCTATCATACAGGCTAGAAAGCTTGATATGATAGGCTCTTTTTCATTTTGATTAGCGTACTGTACGGATACGCATTGTGTTTGTACGTACAGCTTCTCCAACTGGTACACCAGCTACGATAACGATATCGTCACCAGATTGTACAAGACCTGCTTCAACTGCTTTACGTTCAGCAATTTCAAACATATCGTCAGTTGATGATGGAGCATCTGTCAACATTGGGATAACACCCCAGTTCAACATCAAACCACGTTCTGTCAATTCGTCGAATGTCAATGCCAAGATGTCAGCATTTGGACGGTATTTAGAAATCAAACGTGCAGTGTGACCTGTCTTAGTAAGAGTTACAATCAATTTAATGTCCATTGAGTTAGTAGCATCTTTAACAGCTGAAGCCATTACTTCTGTCTTAGAGTTACGTTCAAATGAATCTGAGTTCAAACGACCGTATTCGTTAAGAAGAGTTTGAGCGTTCTTGTCGATTGTAGCCATTGTAGTTACTGACTCAAGAGGGTATTTACCGTTTGCAGACTCACCTGAAAGCATTGTAGCGTCAGTTCCATCGATAACAGCGTTGAATACGTCTGATACTTCTGAACGAGTTGCACGTGGTTTTTCAGTCATTGTTTCAAGCATGTTTGTTGCAGTGATAACAACTTTACCTGCAGCGTTGACTTTAGTGATAATCATTTTTTGGTAAACTGGAACCATTTCGAATGGTACTTCGATACCCATGTCACCACGAGCGATCATGATACCATCAGCAGCTTCGATGATTTCATCCAAGTTATCGATACCTTGTTGGTTTTCGATTTTAGCGAACAATTGAACATGTCCGTTTCCAGTTTCTTTACAGATTGCACGAACTTCGTTCACGTCTTTTGCAGTACGTACGAATGAAATCGCGATGAAGTTGATACCTTGTTCAAGACCAAAGCGGATATCATCGTTATCACGTTCAGCAAGAGCTGGGAAAGGAATTTTAGTGTTAGGGATATTAACACCTTTTTGTTTAGCAATTACGCCATCGTTTTCAACTTCAACTTCGAATTCACGAGTTGCGTCATCTTTAGCAACCACACGAAGTCCAAGTTTACCATCGTCAACCAAAACTTGACGACCAACTTCAACATCATCATAGATATCAAGAGCACCAGCAACGTTCAATGCAATCACATCACGAGTTGATTTGATTCCTTGTTTAGTCGCAACACGGATTTTCTCACCAGTTTTGTATGAATACTCTTTAGCTTCACCTTCGAACAATTCTGTACGGATTTCTGGTCCTTTAGTATCAAGAAGGAAACCAACTTTTTTACCTGCAAGTTTTTCTGCAAGTTTAACAGTTGCCATACGCTCACCTTGTTCTTGGTGGTCACCGTGTGAGAAGTTGAAACGGAATGTGTTAGCACCAGCTTCAATCAATTTGGCAATGTTTTTAGCTGAAGCTTCAACATCAAGTTTTTCACCCCAGTATCCGTCCTCACCAAATTTTTTACCACCACGGATTTCTACCGCAGGTCCCAAAGTTGCAACGATTTTTACACGTTTATTCATGATTTTTGTGACTCCTTTATATATATGACCTTTTTGGTCTTATTAACTAAATTATAAATTATGACAAGCAATTGTTCAATTGTGACAGGTCAAGATCAGCTTTGTGTGGATTATTTACAATAATCTTACCGTCTGCTGCCAAACTAAACAATGCTCCTTCTTCTGCAGTACCAAGAATTGGATTTTCAACCATTTTTTCGTTACGAATACCTACCGCAACACCACCGATACCTTTTTTAAGAAGTTTAACAGCATGGGCACCCATACGTGACGCCAATACACGGTCACGCGCAGTTGGAGAACCACCACGTTGAATATGTCCAAGTTCTGTCACACGAAGATCGGTCGTATCTCCAGCTTCTTTTAGTTTTTGAGCAAATTCATCTGCTGACATAACACCCTCTGCCAAAACGATGATATTGTGTCTTTTACCACATTCATAGCCAGCTTTGATACTTGCTACGATATCTTCAATTTTGAAGTCTTCTTCAGGGATGATAATTTCATCAGCACCAGTTGCGATACCCGCCCAAAGAGCGATATCACCAGCGTTACGCCCCATAACTTCGATGACAAAAGTACGACGGTGACTTAATGATGTATCACGAATCTTATCGATAGCGTCCATAGCAGTCGTAACCGCTGTGTCAAAACCGATTGTGAAGTCAGTACCAACGATATCGTTATCAATTGTACCTGGAAGACCGATAGCTGGGAAACCATGCTCAGTCAAACGCATAGCACCGTGGTAAGATCCGTCACCACCGATAACAACTACACCTTCAATGCCGTGTTTTTTCAATTGCTCAATCCCTTTAAGTTGCCCTTCAAGTTGAGCGAACTCTGGGTAACGAGCTGAGTGAAGGAAAGTACCACCACGAGAAATGATGTTTCCTACTGAAGCCGCATTTAAGGGATGAATTTCACCGGCAACCATACCAGCATATCCGTCATAGATACCAAACACTTCCATTCCTTCTGAAATTGCTTGACGAACAACTGCACGGATAGCAGCGTTCATACCAGGGGCGTCTCCACCACTAGTTAAAACAGCAATACGTTTCATATTGGTTTATGCTCCTTTTTCTTTTAACATTCTTCTTGATTATACCACATTTGATTTTAAAATTCTTCTATTTTCCGTATTTTTAGCGATAAATCGTTTTCATAACGATTTCATTCAATTTCTCCTCTAATTCATTGAATTTAGCTACAAAATGATGGGGAGAAACGATGGTTTTCTGTTCCTCTTCATACCTGATGATGACTGGGATTGGACCTTTATACTGGTCTAAAATACGTGAAATTTCTTGATCCGATTCATGATTTTTTACCTGTATCCAAAAGCGTTCAGCAACTGCTTCTCTTATTTCTTGTGCAATCATTTGCAGACGGCCATCACGTGACTGGATTTTTCCTTTTATATAGTAGAAGGCTCCCTCTTTTATTTCCTGCCCAACCTGTCGATATAAGTCTGAAAAGAGAGTGACATCCAATTTTTGCTTACTATCATCTACCTGTAAGAAAGCCATGTTTTCGCCCTTTTTGGTACGAATTACTTTTATTTTCTGAACTTCAACCAAAATAATAGCGTAACTATTTTCTGACAAATTCCCAATTGGTGTAATCTGGTAAATAGCTTTGCTTGCGATAGTTTGTAGGGGATGTTTGCTGACACCTATCCCTAAAAGCTCTTGTTCCATATAGAATTTTTCTTGTTCCGTCCAATCTTCCGATTCCTGCCAACTATAGATAGTCTCTCCAAATAAGCTTCCTAATACTTTCACAAATTCAAATAGATTAACTAAATTATTGAATACTTTTTTACGATTTTTTTCAAATGAATCGAAAAGACCAACTTTTACCAAAGGTTCCAGCAAGGGAAGTTTCAAATAATTCTCAGGTAGTTTAGCTAAAAAATCTTCAATATTAGAATAAGGTCTATGTTCAATAATCCAAATAGCCAAATCCTTGCTGAGCCCCTTAATCGATTTCAAACCTAGATAGATAGACTTGTTGGCAATTTTATCGTGATAGGGAATAGTATTAATGGACAATGGGGCTACTTCAAAACCTGCTTCCAAGGCATCTGTTACATAATCACTGTTGGCAGAATTCAACATAATCTGATAAAAGATAGCTGGATAATGTGTTTTAAAATAAGCCAACTGGAAGGCCAAGGCTGAGTAGGCATAGGCGTGAGATCTATTAAATCCATAACCTGCAAACTTCTCCATAACATCAAAAACCTGCTCTGCTTTTTCAGCAGAATGACCAGCTTCTATGGAGCCTTGAATAAAGGAAGCCCTCATCTCATGCATAGCAGAGGCATCCTTTTTACCCATAGCTCGACGCAAAATATCAGCCTTCCCAAGACTAAATCCAGCAAATCGCTGAGCAACCTGCATAACCTGCTCCTGATAGAGCATAATGCCATAAGTTGGAGCCAAAATATCCTCCAGAGCTGGGTCTAGAACCGTCACTCCTTCTTGCCCATGCTTTCTTGCCACAAAATTATTGATGTAGTCACTTGCACCTGGTCGATTTAGGGAAGTAGTTGCTACGACATCTTCAAAACAGACTGGTTGAACACGCTTGAGTAAGCGAATGGCACCAGGTTGCTCAAATTGAAAGATACCTTTTGTATTACCAGACGCAAACAAAGCTAGGGTGTCTTTGTCTTCCAAATCAATTTCTTCAATTTTAAGGTGAATACCTTCTGATTCAGCAAGAAACTCTTGCATTTTCTGGACAAAGGTCAAATTTCTTAGTCCCAGAAAATCCATCTTCAAAAGTCCACTTGCTTCGACTCCATGAGCATCATATTGAGTCAGTGGAATTTCGTCACCATGCTTTAGTGGGATATAGTCTGTCAAATCTTGGTCACTGATTACAACACCAGCCGCATGGACAGAGGTTTGTCTTGGATATCCCTCAATCTTGCAGGCAATTTCAAAGGCTTTTTGGTATTCTAACTTACTATTGATTTGTTGACGAAACTGGAGGTTACCCTCATAGGCCGACTTGAGATTATCACGAAAACTGATTTTCTTAGTAATTGCAGATAATTCATACTCTGGCACACCAAAACGTTTCAAGACATCTCGAAGAGCTTGCTTGGCCCCAAAGGTAGAAAAAGTAACAATTTGAGCCGCATGTTTACTACCATATTTATTGCCAACATATCTGATAAAATCTGGACGATAAATATCAGGAATATCGATATCAATATCAGGCATGGTATAGCGTTCACGATTGAGGAAACGTTCAAAAATCAGATTTTTCTCGACTGGGTCAATCCCTGTGATGTCTAAGGCATAAGAAACCAAGCTACCTACTGCAGAACCCCGTCCCATTCCCATGTAGTAGCCATTCGAACGTCCGAAACGCAGCAAATCCCAGACAACCAAGAAATAATCATCAAAGCCCATATCATGAATAACAGCCAATTCTTGGTCTAGTCGGTCTTGATATTCTTTGCTAGACAATCCCTTCTGAGCAAGCCCCAATTCAGCACGTTCTCTCAACTCTTCTACTGCTGGCCTTGCTGGATTAAAACGAGGTAATTTTAAACTAGTATCCAAGTCATAAGAGATAGCTAAAATAAGCTTTTCTAAGTTTTCCAAGGCTTGCGGAAATCGTTCTAGGAATAATTTCTCTAAAGAACTTGCTGATATAAAGACATCTTGTCTCGAACGCAAAGGAACTTCTCTGAGCGGTTGATTTTCTTTAATCGCTGTTAGTACTTGAAGAACTTCTCTATCCTTACTTTCAAATGCATTGACCCGATACAATGGCAAAATAGGATGGTGAAATTCTCTGGCCAGTGTTTCTGGGTAAACCCCTATATAGTAATCACAGCCTAGATTTAACAACTCAAGTTCTTCAAAATAAGGCACAATTACCGCAATATCCTCTAGATACTGAGATAGAACTGACCAACTTTTCTCCCCCTGCATCTTTGCTGTTGAAAGTTTCATCAACTGCTGATAGCCCACACTAGATAAAGCTAAAAAGCGCAGATTTACATCCTTGTCATCTACAAGCATATTCATTTCAAGCCCTAACAAAGGATGAATGCCATATTTTTTTGTAACCTCTAGAAAGTCGAAAGCCCCATAAAGATTGTCAATATCCATCATAGCCAGATGAGTGTATCCATAGTCTTTTGCTACTCTCACATACTTGTCGATTGAAATGACACTCTCCATAAAACTATAGACTGTTTTTGTATCTAGTTGTGCGATCAATTTACACTTCTCCTCTATCGTTCTCACTATATTATACCATTTTCAAAAAAGAAAAGAACCTGAGATATTAAATCTCAAGTTCTTTCTTAGGCTGAATCAATCACTGTTTGAAAGAAAGTCTGAATTATTCTTCGTCTTTTCTTTTCTTACGAGCAATCAATCCGAATCCACTCAAAGCTCCTAGAAGTCCAAGTGCTGCAAGACTAGAGTGTGCTTCTGTACCTGTATTTGGAAGTTCACGTTGACCATCCATATACTGTGGTGTAGCAGGCTCTGCTGGTTGTTCAGGTGCCACTGGAACTACTGGTTGTTCAGGAGTCTCAGGTGTCACTGGAACAGGATTTGGTGCAGGACTAGGTTCTGGTTGAGGAGTTGGATTGGGTTGAGGTTGTGGAGTTGGTGTATTACCACCTCCGCCTCCATTGTTGCCACCACCATTGTTTGGCTTAGGAACAGGGATGTACTTGATTGGCGTATCTTGAGTTGGATCTGCCGGTACAACCGGTACTTCATATCCTTTCGTTGGATCGTTTGGATCAACTGGTTTTAATGGATTTCCATTTGGATCTACAGGGATAAATCCTGGTACGTATGGTACACGTGGTTTATCTGTTCCTGGTTTCGTTGGATCTGTTGGATCATTTGGATATGGAGTTGGTGGAACTTGTGTTTGTCCCTCTGGTAATTTTGGAATCCATGATCCAAGTTTGTCGTAAACAACTCTTTCAGTGATGTTTACACCTGCTGTTGCTTTAATATCTTTTTGAGATGATTCGATATCTCCGCCACGAGCGATGTATCCATCCACTTTCGGTAACTTGTTACCATCTAAGATAGTATCATTACCTACTACTGTCCATTCACCATATGTGATATCTCCAGTTACTAGGTTCACTTTCGCAGTACGTTTAAACTTAATTGTTTCAGTGTGAGTAGCTGCTACTTCTTTTCCATTGTGATCTACATAAGTGATCGTACGAGTCGCAGAAGATTCTGTAACTAAATCTTTCACTGTATCAGGCCATACTGGACTGTTTGGATCTTCAGGGAATACTGGTTTACCTGGTTCTGGATTTGATGGTGTGACTGGTTTCAGTGGGTTGTTTGGACCTACTGGTTTCGTTGGATCTGTTGGTACCTGTGGTTTATCAGGGCTGTTTGGATCTGTTGGCACGATAAGTGGAGTAACTTTTACATTAAAGATTTGATCTTTATCTTTATCTTTGTCGAATACTCTATCTGTATCTGCTGAAGGGTAATCATTGCTTGTTACAATGTAACCTTTCTTAACAAGTTCTTTGATCTTGTTTTCAACATCTCCAGACTTAGTGAATTTAGATCCTGATTCACCGTAATCTACTACTGGATCAGATACTACTTTACCGTTGTTATCTACGAAGTTAGTGATAGCTTTTTGTTTATCATTTTCGTAAACAATTGGTGTATCCGTACTTGGATTTGTCGGTACTGGTGGCACTTCATATCCTTTAGATGGATCTTTTGGATCCACTGGTTTCAACGGTACAAGTGGGTTAGTATTTGGATCCACTGGTTTCGTTGGGTCTTGTGGAACTTTTGGTGTTGTTCCTGGGATATGAGGAATTACTGGTACTTTCGGACTATTTGGATCTGTAGGATCTGTTGGTTTAGTTGGACTTGGTGGTACAACTTTACCTGGATCTTGAGGATCGTTATCGTAAGGCGTTGGAGTTGGTGGAGTTACACCATCTGGTACTTTCGGTACAAGTCTTCCAACTGGAACGTAAACTACTTTGATGTTTTCATCTTTAGAGTTTTCAGTTAATCCTGTAGTTTCATCTACTTCTTTTTGAGATGGATCTTTCAGAACGTATCCTGGAACTACTGGTGATGTTACTTTATCAAATGTAGTATCGTTGTTTACTGGAGTCCATTTACCATATTCGATAGTGCCTGTAACAACGTTAATCTTAGCTTCACGAGTAAATGTTACTTTGTCAGTTGCTTTGTCTGCAACTTCTTTATCTGTACCATCTTCTACATAAGTGATGTTACGAGTAACGTGTTTAGTAGTTTCAAGTTTGTTAATTAACTCTTCAGTCCATTTTGGTCCATCAGGATTATTTGGATCGATTGGTTGTCCTGGTTTTGGAGTATTTGGATCGTCTGGATTTGTTGGGTCAAATGGTTTAATTGGCTCAACGTGTGGTATTAACACTACAGTGTATTCTTGATCTTTTCCAGAATCTTTGTCAAAGTTTCCGTTATTATCTTTACCATAGTTGTTGCTTACTAGATCATATCCTTTAGCAATTAACTTAGCAATTTCTGTAGTTACTTCTGTTGCTTTCGTTAATGGCTCACCTGATTTACCAGTTTCTTCGATGTTCGTTACACCTGGAATTGGGTTCCCACTTGGATCTACGAATTTCGTTACTGCTTTTTGAGTATCTTTTTCGTAATTGATTTCAGTGTTCTCTGTAGGTGTTGTAGGTGTCGGTGGTACATATCCTTTAGATGGATCTGTTGGATCAACTGGTTTCAGTGGATTTCCATTTGGATCTTTTGGTGTTGTTCCTGGGATATGTGGAATCACTGGTACACTTGGTTTGTTTGGATCGTTTGGATTTATTGGATCGTTTGGATCTACAACTTTTCCTGGATCTTTTGGATCATTTGGATATGGAATTGGATTAATTGGTGTTTCACCTTCTGGTACTTTCGGTGTCCATGTTCCAACTGGTACGTACTCTACTTTGATAGTTTCATTATCAGATTTAGGAGTTAAGCCTGTTGTTTCTGCTACTTCTTTTTGAGCTGTATTTTTCAGAACATATCCTTTAACTACTGGTGATGTTACTTTATCAAATGTAGTGTCGTTGTTAACAGCTGTCCATCCACTGTCAGTGTCAGTTGCTGGTACATCTGCTTTACCGTCACCATTTGTGTCGTATCCTACTAGAGAACCATCTTTTGGATTTACAATTGCTGTACGTTTGAAGTTTACTTTGTCAGTTACTTTTGGTGCTTCAGTTGATGATACTTCTTCATCAGTACCAGCTTTAACGTAAGTAATTGTACGAGTTACTGTCTTAATGTTGTTTAGTTTATTAAGAGCATCTTCAGTCCATTTTGGTCCGTCCGGTTTATTCGGATCGATTGGATCTCCTGGGTTAGGGTTCTTAGGATCTTCGTTAGGGTTCTTAGGATCTGTTGGAGTTACTGGAACTGGTTTAGCTACTGTTACGTAGTAAACTTGAGACACTCCGTTTTCACCTTTATCATCAACGCTATCGAATTCTCCGTCTTTTCCTGGGTATTCAGCTTGACCTGCTTTATTTGGAACTACACTGTATCCAGATTTTTCTAATTCTGTAACAATCTTAGCGACTTCACCTGCTTTAGTGAATTTAGATCCTACATCTCCTGCTTCTGCGAATGAAGTATGAACTGCATTACCATCTTCATCTACGAAGTGAACGATTGCTACTTGAGAACCATCTTTAGCATAAACAATGTTAGTGTCTTGTGTTGGATCTGTTGGTACTGGTGGTACTTTATATCCGTCTTCTGGTCTACCTGGTGTTACTGGCTCTAATGGTTTACCTGTAGATGGATTTAATGGAGTTACTCCAGGTATATGAGGAATCACTGTTGTTGGTGTTCCTGGTCTTGTTGGATCCGTTGGATCTTTTGGATATACCTTAGGTGTTGTATCAGTTCCTGGCGGTACTGTTACTCCTTCTGGTACTACTGGTACATATGAACCAAGTTTCTTATACACTACTACTTCTGTAATATCTCCTGCAGTCTCTGTTACTTCTTTAGCTGGTACAGTTGCTCTGTCCACAATGTAACCGTCGATTGCTGGTGATGTTACTTCTTCGAATGATTGTTTATCTGGAGTCCAGTTTCCAAATGTAATCTTACCTGTTACAGGGTTGATTGTTGCTGAACGTTTGAATGTTAATGTTTTCTCTTTCTTGTCAGCTACATCTGTAAGTTTATCCGCTGGTACTTCTGTTCCATCTGAGTAGATGTACTTGATTGTACGTTTAACGTCTTCTTGAAGTCCGTTTTCTAACTCTTTGATTAACTCTGGTGTCCATTTTGGTCCGTCTGGATTTTGTGGATCGATTGGAGTATTTGGAGTTGGTGTTTCATTATCTGGACTTACTGGGATTTCTTTAACAGTTACTAACACTTTGTACTCTTGGTTTGTAGTTGCGTCTGCATCAAATGTTCCGTTTTCTGGATATCCATTTTCTACTACTGTGTATCCTTTAGCTTTCAATGCGTTGATTGTGTCTGTTACTGATTGTCCTTTTGTGAAGGCTTTTCCTGTATCTCCTGTATCAACGATTGATTTCGCTACTGCACCTTTTTCAGTCTTATCAGTTTCGCTGTTTACTTCGATGAAGTGAACTACTGCTACTTGTGATCCGTCTTTAACATACGTGATTGTAGTATTTTGAGTTGGATCTTTAGGTACTGGTGGTAAGTCGTATCCACCATTTGGATTTTTCGTTAATGGTGTTCCGTCTGGTCCTACTGGAGTTGTTCCAGGGATTTCAGGAATCGTTGTTGTAGTTGGAGTTCCTGGTTTTGTTGGATCTTCTGGAGTCGCATTTGGATATGGTTTTGGTGTCTTATCGAAGTCCGCTGGAGGTGTTACACCTGCTGGAACTACTGGCACGTATGAACCAAGTTTGCGGTAGATAATTGTTTCCTCTGTATCTTTATCTGTCGCTCCTACATTAGCATTTGCTGTGGATGTTTTCGCTGAAGCAATGTATCCATCTTTAGCTGGAGTTGTTACTGCAGTAAATTCTTTCGTTTCTGGTGTCCATTTACCATATTCAAGGATTGCTCCTGTTACAGAATCAATCTTAGCAGTACGTGTAAATGTTACTTTTTGAACGTTGTCTGCAATTCCTGCATCTGATCCATCTTCAAGTTTGTAGTGAACTGTGTGAGTTACTTCTTCGATTAATCCTAATTCTTTCAACGTACGTTTCTTAGGATCGTTTTCTACTACTTTATTTGGATCTGGATTTTCACCTGGCGTTACTGGGTTTGGATCAACGTTTGTTGTTGAAGGGTTGTACACTACTGTTTCAACGATATCTTCATCTGTTGCTGTTACACCTGTTTTCTCAGCTACTTTTTCTACTGTTGGTGTGTAGTTCGTTACTGAAGGCGAGACTTTCTCAGCGAATTTATCACCATTTACTGGTGTCCATGGAGCTGCTTCTTTCGTAGTTGCATTCCCATCGTTATCTAAGTAAGTTACTTCTCCAGTTACAGCATTGATTTTCGCTTTACGTGTGAATGTTAATGTTTCTTTAACTGTGTCTGCAGCTTTAGAGCCATCATTCTTCACGTAGTTGATTGTACGTGTAACTTCTTCTACTAATCCTAATTCTCCGTAAGTACGTCCTTTTGGATCGTTTGGTACTTTATCTTCTGGTTTTGGCGTTACTGAAGTTTCAGGATCACGCGGTTTGTTTGGATTTGTTGGATCTGTTGGATCAACTGGTTCATTGTTTGGATTTACTGGTTTAGTAGGAACTACTGGGAGTTCTTTAGCTTTGAACGTTACAGTAAATTCTTGGTTAGTTGCTGAATCCTTATCGAACACTTTATCTGTTGCTTCTGTTGGATATGGTTTTTCATTGTTTTTGTTTTCAACTTTTTCATAACCACGAGCTAAGATAGCGTTGATTGTTGCTGTTACATCTCCATCTTTCGTGAAGTTTGTACCTTCATCACCTGAGTCTACTACAGATGGTGCTAATCCATTTCCATCAACATCTACGAATTTCGTAATTGCTAATTGTGAACCATTCTTCACGTACACGATTGGTGTATCTTGAGTTGGATCTGTTGGAAGATCTGGAACTTTGTATCCGCCATTTGGATCTTTTTCTAATGGTTTACCATTTGGTCCATATGGTGTGTACCCTGGTACTTCAGGAATTACTGGAGTTGTTGGTCCATTAGGTTGAGTTGGATCCGTTGGTTTTGTTGGATCTGGTTTTAATACTCCACTTGGATCTTGTGGATTATTTGGATATGGTGTATCAGTTGCTGGTGTTAACGGGTTAACTCCTGCAGGGATTTGCGGTTTAATACTTCCTGCTTTCTTATAAACAACTTTATGAGCGATATCTTTATCAGTTGCTACTACTGTTTCACCTGTAATTGTTTTTTGATTAGAATCTAACAATACGTAAGTATCAATTACTGGAGAGTTCACAGTATTGAATGTATCTGTTGTTGCTGGAGTCCATGGAGCTGCTTCTTTAGTAGTTGCATTTCCATTAGCGTCTAAGTAAGTCACTTCTCCAGTTACAGCATTAATTTTTGCATTACGTGTGAATGTTAGAGTCTTAGTTCTTTCATCTTTTGCAGTTCCAAGTTTGTCTTCTTCAACTTTTGTTCCATTATCATATACGTAATCGATTGTACGAGTAACTTGTTCAACCAATCCTAGTTCACCGTAAGTACGTCCTTTAGGATCGTTTGGTACTGGATCTGTTGGTTTTGGTGTTACCGTAGTTTCTGGATCACGTGGTTTGTTTGGAGTTGTTGGATCTGTTGGGTCAACTGGCTTGTCGTTTTTATCTACTGGTTTAGTTGGTACGACTGGAAGTTCTTTCGCTTTAACAATTACATAGTATTGTTGGCTAGGTACTTTCTCATCAGTTGCTCCTGTAGCTTTATCACTTACAGCGTCAAATTTACGGTCTGCTTCTTTGTAGAATCCTTCTTTATCTGCTGTGTATAATGTTGTATCTGCTGGATCTACTACTTCGTAACCTTTAGCTACTAACGCAGCTTTAACGGCATCTACTTTAGTTGCGCTAATTGTTCCACCTGTATCTCCAGTTTCAATTACTGATTCGTTAACTGAGTTACCTTTTTCATCTACGAAGTGAACTACCGCTACTTGTGATCCGTCTTTAACGTAGATAATTGATGTATCTTTCATTGGATCTGTTGGTGTTGGTGGTACGTATCCTTTACTTAGATCACTTGAATCAACTGGTTTCAATGGTTTTCCATCTGGCCCTACTGGTGTAGTTCCTGGGACTTGTGGAACGATTGGTGTTGTTGTTCCTGGTACCACTGGGTTCGTTGGATCTGGATCTTTTACTTTCGAACCATCTTGTGGATCGTTTGTATAAGGTTTTGGATCTACGTTTGTATTTGCAGGCGGTGTGATTCCATCTGGAATTACTGGTACATATTTACCTACAGCTTTGTAGACTACATTTTCAGTAATGTCGTTATCAGTTGCTGTAACGTTTTCTACATCTTTCTTAGATGAATCTACATCTCCTGTTGCGATATATCCGTCTACTTTAGGAAGTTCTGCTTTACCTTCTAATGTAGTTCCGTTTGTAGCTTCCCAATCTCCATAAGTAAATTCTTTCGTAACTGGATCGATTGTCACTGGACGTTTGAATGTTACAGTGTTTGTAACTGTGTCAGCTGCTTTTTGACCTGCTTTAGCAGCGTCTTCAGCTTTTAGTTCGCTTGTTACGTCAGAGTATTTATATGTAATTGTACGTGTTACTGTTTCTTCACGAGCATCTTTTAACTTATCAATCAAGTCTTTAGTCCATTTTGGTCCATCTGGATTATTTGGATCAATTGGTTTACCTGGTTGAATTGGGTTATCAGCTGGTGTATTTGGATCTTCTGGATTTGGAACATCAGTATTTGGGGTAATTGTTACTGGTTTAACAGTTACTAGTACTTTGTACTCTTGGTTAGTAGTTGCATCTGCATCAAATGTTCCATCTGTTGGATATCCATTATCTACAACTGTGTATCCTTTAGCTTTCAACGCGTTGATTGTGTCTGTTACAGATTGTCCTTTTGTGAAGGCTTTTCCTGTATCTCCTGTATCAACGATTGATGTTGCTACTGCACCTTTTTCAGTCTTATCAGTTGCGCTGTTTACTTCGATGAAGTGTGTTACCGCAATCTGAGTACCGTCTTTAACGTAGGTAATTGTTGTATCACCAGTTGGTGTTGTTGGAGTTGGAGGTAAGTAACCTTGTGTTTTATCTCCATTCTTCGGTGTCAACGGTTGTCCATCTGGTCCTACTGGTGTAGTTCCTGGTACATATGGAATCGTTGTTCTTGTTGTTGGATCACCTGGTTTTGTAGGATCAGTATCATTATTTGGATATTGTGGATTTTCAATTGTTGGTGGTGTAAATCCTTCTGGTACTACTGGTACGTATTTACCTAGAGCTTCGTACACTACTTTTTCCGTAATATCTTTATCTTCTGCTTTAACTGATGTTACATCTGTCTTAGATGAAACTACATCTCCTGTTGCCACATATCCTGGGATAACTGGAACAGTTGTGTTTCCTTCTAATGTATCGTCAGGGGCAGTTGCACCAGCTGGTGTTGTTGGTTTCCAATCTTCATAAGTGATTTCATTGGTTACTGGGTTTACTTTAGCAACACGAGTAAAGTTAACTTTTGTTACAAATGGAGTTACTTCAGTATTGTCTTTAACAACGTTAGCACCCGCTTTGTTTCCATCTTTTTCAGCTTGGTTTAATTTGTTTGTATCATTTGAATAAACATATGAAACCGTACGTGTTACTTCTTCTTTGTTCTTAAGTTTCGCTAGTAGCTCATCAGTCCATTTTGGTGAATTTGGATCTGTTGGATCGATTGGTTGATCTTTCTTAGGTTCTGTGTAATTTGGTGAATTTGGATCCACTGTAATTACTTTTGTTTTGTACACTACAACTTCTTCGAAGTCTTTGTCTGTAGCTGATACAGTCTTAGCTGGTACATTCGCTGTTGTTGGAGTTACTCCTGCAACTGCTGCTGTATAGTTTTCGATAGTTGGCGAAGTTACTGCATCGAACGTTTGATCTGCTGACCAATCTCCGTAAGTAATTTCTCCTGTAACTACATTAATCTTACCTGGACGAGTGAATTTAAGTGTCTTCACTTTCTTATCAGCTACATCTGTAAGTTTTTCAGCTGGTACTTCTGTTCCATCTTCGTAAACATACTTAATAGTACGTGTTACTTCTTCTTGAACTTTTACAGCTTTGATTAAGTCTTCCGTCCATTTTGGTCCAGTAGGATTATTTGGATCGATTGGTGTTACACCTGGAGTAGGTTTTGGATTCTCATTACTTACAGGTTTAGTTGGATCAAATGATGGAATCTCAACTACAGTAGCTTTCACTTTAACAACAAATTCTTGATCATTCTTAGGATCGTTATCAAATGTTGTATTGCTTACACCAGTTCCTGGATTTTCGAATCCATCAGATACTAATGTGTAACCTTTATCTTGTAATTTCTTAATAGCTGCTTTTACTGCTGCTGTGTTAAGAGTTGCAAAGTTATCACCTGTCTTACCGATTTCTACTAAGTCTTCAGCTACACCTGGTGTGATGACAGTATCTGGATTGTTAGCATCTACTTCCACAAACTTAACTGTTGCACGTTGCTCACCTTTTTCATAGAAGACATCTACTGAGTAGTCGTCTGCTAATGGATCAATCGCATCCGTTTTATCGATTGCTACTTTATCTGCTAAGTAACCAGCGATAGTTGGTGAAGTTACATGGTTAAAGGCATTATCAGATTGTTTTTCAGCATCAGATAATTGTTCGTTTGCTGGTAAGTTAGTTGCTGTACTTCCTAGAGCTTTCCACTCTCCAAAGCTTACAGCTGCAACTTTGTTCTTATCAGGAGTTTCTTTCTTAGCTTCCTCTTTAACTTTGGCAATGATTGCATCATAGTAAGCTTGACGTGCTGCATCTTTAGCTACTTTAGTAGTGTTTTCGCGGTCTTGAACAGCTTTGTTCTTAACTGCTTCTGCTACTTTTGCATCGTTTAATGTTTCTTCTTCGTCTTTAGCCTCTGTGAAAGCTGTTTTCGCTGCTGTTGCATTTGCTGCTGCTGTTTTCGCTACTGCTAATGCATCTGTGAACTTAGTAAGAGCTGCTTCTTTATCAGCATCTGAAGCGTTGTTATCTTTCACTTTAGCTTCATATTCTGCTTTAGCTGCTGCTACTTTCGCATTTTCTGCTTCTAGAGCTTGTTGTGTAGTGATTACTGCTTTAGCTAGAGCTGAGTTGTCTGCTGCTAAGTAGTTTGTTCTAGCTGTGTCACGAGCAGTCAAGGCATTGTTGTATGCTTCTTGTGCTGCTTGTAAAGCTGCTTCTGTCGCTGCCTTCGCATCTCTTTGAGCTTGTGTAGATTCACTTGTAATAACTAGCGAATTATTTGCTTTTTTAGCGTCTGCTAATGTTTTTTCTGTTGCTATAACATTCTTATCTGCAGCTTTTAATGCTTCTGAAGTTGTTGGATCTTCTTTAGCTTTTTCTGCAGCTGCGTTGTACTTAGCAACAACTTCATCATACTTATCTTGTGCTGCTTTTTTCTCTTCAGGTGTAGCTTTTGTATTTTCTGCATTGAATGTCGCTGTATCTTCTGGGAAGGCTGCAGCTACTAACGCCATATCGATTGTGATGTTACGTTTGAAGTTCAATGTTTCTGTTACAGATTCTGCTGCTTTAGCTCCGCCATCTTTGTATTTATAGTTGATTGTACGCGTTACATCAGCTGTTTCTGTCTTAGCTCCTGTGTCACGTTTGTGTCCTAAGAATACATAGAATGTTTGGTTCTGTGGTTTTTCACCTGCATTTTCTGAATCAGCTACTGATTCTTCATCGAATTTACGTCCACCAACGATACGATTTCCGTCATCATCATTTGTGAATCCGTCACGTTTTAGTTCGTAACCCATCGCTTCATATTTCGCGATAGTTGCTGCTGTTGAGTACTTGATACGAGTAGCTGAATCACCTATAAGTGTTTCGTCTTTTGTAATTGTATCTGTAGTTGATTTATTAGCCTCTTTATCAGAACCTGTGTGAGTTTCTAGAACACCTTGGTTTGCATTATTTGCAGCATCCATATCGATATATACGACACGAGCTACTTGTTTGTCAGCTTTATAATATACATAAACATCGAAATCATCTTTGTTATCTGCACGCACTGCTGATACCATTGGTTCATATGAACCTACGTCTTGAGAATTTACCTTACCATCTTTAATAGTTGGTGTGTAGACCCCTACTGGAGTTTGATTAGATGAACGTACATGTGATTGTACTCCGTCTTTCTCACTCTTGGTATATTCGTTTTCTGGTAATTGGACTTCTGCTGTATAACCTTTTAATGTTGGAGAAATGATATTTGTGAAGTGATCATTTTCTGGGTTAATAGATTTCCATGCACCAACGATAACTGTACCTGCTGGTAATTCAGTTCCAGCTTTAACAACGTCACCAGGTTTTAACACTGTAACCTGAGTTGGCTCTTTTACTACTTCTCCAGTAGATTTACGCACATAACGATCAACTGTAATAGGTCTTTCTAATGTCATCTCAGTTGCAACTGTGATGTCTTTTTCAGTTTGATCATCTTCACTCATAATGACGTAGTCACGGTTATATGTTAATGTTTGTTCGTTTATAACTGGTTTACCATCGATTGTTAAGATTGGTGTTTTATCTTTAGCCGCTGTAGATGTATCACCTTCATAAACATAGTGAATCTTACGTGTTATAGTCACTGTTAAGTTCGGAGTTACAGTTGGTGTATAGGCTGCATGACCATAGTCAATTCCGTAACGTCTAGTTACACTATCTGGATTTGCTACTGTTGGATAGTCAAGGTCTGGTTGTTTTAATGTTACCCCTGTACCTACACCTACAAAGCTTGGGTGTGGAGTGAAGACAACTGTTGCATCTTCGTAAACTGTTTCACCTTTTTCATTTGTAGTTGTCTTAGGAACTAATGTGTATGTTCCTTCATTTTCAATGACAATTTCAGTATCAGTTACTTTAGTATATCTACGATCTACAGTAGTTACTTTCCCAGTTTGTGGATCCACGTGCGTTGCTTTTGGAAGAGTCATCGTTAATAAATCAATAGACTTTCCAGCTGTTCTAGTTCCTTTAGGAATAGTGTCGTTGTTGTTAACGTACGTATTACCGTTAAGCGTCAGAGAATCACCTTTAGTACCAATTATCTTATCAACACTTGTTTCTGAAACTAATTTAGGATTATATCCTCCAGTTGCTTGTGGAATATAATCACCTTTTTGGAATGTAACTTTCCAAATAGTATGTTGAGCTCCTCCTTCTATTGGTAATGGTGTTACTAATTGATCACCTTTTTGAATTTTTTCTCCAGTATTCACTGTTACTTCGACACCATTTCGAATAACTGTAATTGGTTTTGGCGCTATTGGTGAAGCTCCTTCAAGAACAGAACCCGCTGGAACAAGATTAGAACTAAACGTTCCTTTAACAATACGAACATTACTTACTTCTACATTACCAGAACCTGTAATTTCAACTCTGCTCTTTTCTGCGATAATAGTTGAAGCAGGGATTTTATCTACTGGTTTGAATGTTGCTGTTCCACCATCTTCATACGTTAATTCTGTTTCTTCAGTTACTTTAGTATCTTCTGTATAAATTTTCCCAGGAATATTTTTCTCGTGAGCAAATGTAACTGGTTCTTTTTTATTAATCAACACATGTTCTTTAGGAATTGATGTTTCTGCAATTTTTGTTTCAGTAATTGATTCTACTGTTCCGTATTCTGGAATTTTCGGAGTAGCAGATTGAGTTTTTCCTTGGGAATCTATTGTCGTTTCATCTTTACCTACTGGCTTGATGTCGATTACTGTCGGAATATATGTTGAATCCATAGAAGTTGTGTTGTTAACGTTCTTATTAACAGAATCTAAAATTTTATCTTTATCTGCTAATGTAAGACTTTCTCTGGATTCTTTAATTGTTTGGTCATTTGCATACCATCCTGTTGAGATTCTATTTTCATCCCAAGCACGAATTGCAACCCCTTTGGCTGTACCTACATATCCTAATTCTGGAGTGAAGTCAATAGTAGTCTTAGAAACACCTGTTTGACTCTTGATATAGTCTCCATTATTATCTTTATTTAATTCATATACCCCTACTTTATTCCCGGCATTGTCATACTCAGTATATTTGCTTAAATAATACTCGGTTTGCTTATTCATTGGATTGGTTACTTTGACACCAGTTCCAAGCTCATTTCCGCGAGCATCATATAATGTAACTTCTTCACCTAGATATACTGTGTTCCCTTTAGGGTCAGTAACATGTGTTTGGTTACCTGTAGCAGTTTCACGAGCAACCATTGAACTAGTTAAGACAAACTTAGGAGCAATTGTCTTTTCAATTTGATTCCAGTTACCATAGTCCGAAACTTCTGTTTTACCATTTGCCTTGAAAAAATCAGTAGTAGATACTTCTATCTTTTGAGGTTTCCCTTGTAAGCCACTTGATACATTTCTCGTACCTCTAGGTGGGTGAATAACATGAGTTTGGAAGTCTTCTACTTCCCCAGAACCTGCTACTCCTGTTGGTAAGTTTAAATCACCTTTATCAAGAGCAACACGCAAACGAACACCTACATTATCAACTGATGTATTTAGCAATTGTGGTATGTTATTAAATACAAAGTCATATGTACCATCTTTATTTACAGTGATGATTTCTGAAGCTTCATATTGATCAAACTTACCATTACTATTGAAATCAACCCATCCACGTGCATAGGCAACATCATTATTTAATCCACGATTGATTCTTACACCTTTAAATACGTATTGCGTATCTGAAGCTGTTTTTAATGTATATCTAGTCGCTACTGTAGGATCTAGTAATTGATTTTCTCCTTCATCAGGTAGATTTCCAATACCTACTCCACCTGTAGCAATATTATATATACCTGAAACAGGTAATCCATCACCGTCAGCTGTTGTATTTAATGTTTTTAGAATTTCTCCTGCTTTAATAGCAACCTGACTACCATCTGCTAAACGAATAACTGGATTTCTTCCATCTAGGTAGTACGTCCCTGTTTGTCCTTTTTGGTTTGTTACTTGAGTCGTTCCACTTGTTAATGAAATTTCTTTATAAGTTTCAGAATATACAACATCATCTAACACCCAAGCAGCAGATTTTTCTTTCTCAACTGTTCTGAAGTCAGAGTCAGCAGGTGTATCACCTAGATAAGGTTGAGTCGCTGTAACTTGTTGACCATTTTTTTCTTTATTGAAGTTCCCGATAACGTGTTGAGCAGAACCATATGAAGCAGGAGCATCCCCACCATCATATACTACGAAACCAATACTTGCACTTTGGTTACCACTTGAATTTATATATACGCCAAGATTTTTCACATCTTGAGTCAACCCTATAGGTAAATCATATTTAGAGTTCACACCAGATACAAAAGGTCCAAACAATTGACTTCCATATCCGTTTTCTGTCTTATTATTCCATTCAGAGAAATCATAGCCGAGAAGCTCAAACTTTCCTGTTACTCTATTCTTAGCATCTTTAAAATTCCCGTCAATATTTTTATTTGGTTTTAACCCTTGAGAATTCGCCTTATTTTTATTCACTCGCATGAATTCTTGCCATGGTGTACCGTCAGTTTCAAACTGTGTAAATTCTGCGGCAGATAAATCTTCTGCATCGGCAGCAATGGCATTTACAGCAACGGGACGACCATTATATGTCGCAGATACTTGGAATTTAACCCCAACGTTTCCTCCATCATATGCTGATGCAAATGCCGTTAGTCCTTCACGGACTCTACCTGTAGAATCTGTGTATTGAGTAGGGAATCCTGCTAAACGAAGATGACTATACCCTGTATCTTGTCTAGTAAGAATCACATCTTCTCGTACAACCTGATCACCAACTTTAGAGCGGTTAATGTTTGCAGGTTCTCCATCCGCATTATTTAGCTTAGCAACTTCATTTTGTACTTTTTTACGAGATAAAGAAGAAACAGTCGCTGTCAGTACATAACCTTTTACTTTAGTAGGCACTTCAAATCGCATACCTTCTTGGAGTGCTTCGTAAACCTCATTCCTATTTTTCCCCTGTGAAGTATTTTGTTTTACTTCGCTTTCTACCATACCTTGGTCTTTCCATAGAGTATATTTCCCTATGCCAGACGCTAAGAATTCAGCAGAATTTGTCTTTTTACCTACTAATTCTGGGTGAGAAGAAGATTCTAAGACTGTACGAACCATTGTGAAACGTCCTCTTTCTTTACGTCCCTTAGAACTAGTAAATGTAACAGTAGGAGCATTATCTACATATTCGATTTCTCCAACTTTTGTTCCATCTGCATAAGTAATTTTCGCTCTAGCAAAATCGAACCAGTTAATTCCTTCTCTTAATTGGTCATAGTTTTTCTCACCAGCTGTACCAAAAGCTACATCACCTATAAGAAAACCGTGCTCTGTATTACCTGCTTGATCCACACGGCCGTTGGCGAGGATTACTTTTGCAACTGTTCTATTTACTGCTCCTTCAGCAGTAACTTCAATTTTATCTTCCGGTTTCAAATCTGGATTGGCTGTACGAATTTCTTTTTCGATAGCTCTTACTTCTTCGTCCGTTAATGATCCAAGATTGTTAACTGTTACTTTATTGATTGGAGTATTGATGTTAACTGCTGTTGCTGTTTCGCCTGGCAACACAGCCTCAACTTTACCGATATGACCTGCACGTTTCATCTCAGTATAAACTGCTTCGATAGCAGTTGAGATACGTTGGAGTTGAAGATTCAATTGCTCAGCGGTAACATCTTTTTCGTTTAGAACTTTCTTAGATGCAGTAATTTCTACTTTCGCCGCTGCTACTGCAGCAGCAATAGCTTCTTTAGAAGACTTATCTTCAACTTTTTTCTCAGCATAGTTTGCTGCAGTTGTATTAAGAACTTCAGCTTCAGAAGTCAATTGTTCAAGGATTTTCTTTGTAGCAGTAATTGGATTTTCTGCTTTCTTTTCATCCTTTTTATCAGCTTTTTCATCAACTGTTTTATCAACTTTTTTGTCTGTTGAAGGAGCAGTTAGTGTTGCTTTTTCTTTGTCAGATACTTCTCTTTTTTCAGCTGTAGCTGTTTCAGATGCTTTTTCATCCTTTTTAGATACTTCAGCAGCTAACTTCGCGATTTCTTCTTCGCTCAACTCTTTTTTATCTAGAACAGGAGCACCTGTTGTAGCTTCAGTAGCTGGCAAGGTCACATTAGCCGGAGTAGCTGCCGCCTCAGCATCTTTTGAAGTAGGGGTTACGGCTTCTGTTTTATTTTCAGTAGTTGCTTCTTCTGCCTTGGCAGTCGTTTGGGCAGCACCCAAAATCAAGGCTGTCCCCAACAACACACTCGCAGCACCAAAATGGTACTTACGAATAGAGAAACGTTGGCTTAAGCCATACCAATCAAAAGATTTATTTTTTTGTCTTTTTGATTTATACATAATGTTAACTTTCCTTTTTTAATTATGTAACTGCAAGTTACAGTTATATAGTATATATTTTATCACAAAAACACTATCAGTTCAAGAAAAATAATTATATATATATATTAATACATTTTTGTTGTTTTTGATTTTATCTTTGGTATTTTTTTAATTTTTTGATATAATAAATTAAAGTATAATTTCACTGGAGGTTCTATGCGTTTTAATCAATTCAGCTATTTAGCGCTACCTAGAGATACAATTATCTTTGAATTAAAAAAGTATGGATTTGATTTACCAGTCAACATTACAAATAAACAAATGCTTGAAGCGTTTCTTATTCGTTTCTTTTTTAATTTTAAAAACAGCTCCTATCCTCTATCAAGTTTAGCAGTTGATACAGAAACTGACTTATTGACATTTTTTCAATCAGATAAAGAGTTGACTGCAGATATTTTCTATACTGTGGCTTTTCAACTTTTAGGTTTTTCTTATTTGGTTGACTTTGAAGACAGTGATGTTTTCCGTAAAGAAACTGGTTTTCCCATCGTATACGGTGATTTGATTGAAAATCTCTATCAATTACTCAATACTCGCACTAAAAAAGGGAATACTCTTATCGACCAACTTGTTAGTGACGGTCTTATTCCTGAGGATAATGACTATCACTACTTTAACGGTAAGAGTTTGGCTACTTTTTCTAGCCATGATGTCATTCGAGAAGTCGTTTACGTTGAGTCTCGTGTCGATACTGACCAAAAAGGTCTACCAGACCTAGTCAAGGTCAGCATTATTCGTCCTCGTTATGACGGGCAAATCCCTGCTATCATGACTGCTAGTCCCTATCATCAGGGAACCAATGATAAAGCCAGCGACAAGGCTCTTTACAAGATGGAGGGCGATCTCGAGGTTAAGCCCGCTCACGAGATTGAGCTGGAGGAGCCTCAACTAAATCTCGTCCAAGCTCAAGGTCAAGCAGAGCTTGTGTCAGAAACTGAGGAAAAGCTAACGCACATCAACGCTAGCTATAGTCTCAACGACTACTTCCTTCCACGTGGTTTTGCTAATCTCTATGTTTCAGGTGTTGGTACCAAAAACTCTACTGGTTTCATGACTAACGGGGATTACCAGCAAATAGAGGCTTATAAAAATGTCATCGATTGGCTCAATGGTCGTTGCCGTGCCTTTACTGATCACACGCGCCAGCGTCAAGTCAAGGCTGACTGGTCAAACGGAAAAGTAGCCACAACTGGACTTTCCTATCTAGGCACCATGTCCAATGGTCTTGCGACCACAGGTGTTGATGGTTTAGAAGTCATCATTGCCGAGGCTGGCATTTCATCTTGGTACAACTACTACCGTGAAAACGGTCTAGTCACTAGCCCAGGTGGTTATCCAGGTGAGGATTTTGACTCCCTTGCTGAACTAACCTACTCTCGTAATCTCTTGGCTGGCGACTATATTCGTAGTAACGAAGCTCACCAAGCTGACTTAGAAAAAGTAAAAGAGCAGTTAGATCGCAAATCTGGTGACTACAATCAATTTTGGCATGATCGCAATTATCTGCTCAATGCCCATAAGGTAAAGGCAGAGGTTGTCTTTACTCATGGTTCACAGGATTGGAATGTCAAACCACTTCATGTTTACCAGATGTTTCACGCCCTTCCTGCTCATATAAACAAGCATCTCTTTTTCCATAATGGCGCCCATGTGTACATGAACAACTGGCAGTCCATTGACTTCCGTGAGTCCATGAACGCCTTATTGACAAAGAAATTACTGGGACAAGATACAGATTTCCAACTTCCTACTGTCATTTGGCAGGACAATACAGCCCCTCAGACTTGGCTATCACTTGATACCTTCGGTGGGCAAGAAAACTTTGAAACCTTCTCACTTGGTCAAGAAGAGAAAGTCATTCAAAACCAGTACCCAGATAAGGATTTTGAGCGCTATGGTAAGACCTACCAGACCTTCAATACAGAACTCTATCAAGGAAAAACCAATCAGATTACTATTGACCTTCCTGTAACCAAAGATCTTCACTTGAACGGTCGTGCCCAACTCAATCTTCGTATCAAATCCAGTATAAATAAGGGGCTCTTATCTGCCCAACTGCTAGAATTTGGACAGAAGAAATACCTGCAACCTTATCCAGCTGTTTTAAGTGCTAGAACCATTGACAACGGTCGCTACCATATGTTGGAAAATCTCAACGAATTGCCTTTTCGTGAAAATACACAACGAGTCGTGACAAAAGGCTACCTCAATTTACAAAATAGAAATGATTTACTGTTAGTAGAGGATATTAAGGCAGATGAATGGATGGATATCCAGTTTGAACTGCAACCGACTATTTACAAGTTAAAAGAAGGAGATACTCTTCGTTTAGTACTCTATACTACTGACTTTGAAATCACAATCCGTGATAACACCGCTTACCACCTGACTGTTGATCTTGAACAGTCTACTCTTATCCTACCTTGTCAAAAGGCATAATATATCAGACTTTCTATATGGAAGATTTCCACTTGAACAGTTGAAACAAACATACACTTGGTATCAAATGCAATCCCGATATAGGCTTATGATAGGTCTACACGGAAGCTTTGACAAAAGATACTAAAACCCTAACCAACATGTGTACTCATTAATAATACTCGCTACCACACCACATGTTGAAAAATCTTTGTGAATTAACATTAATCATAAATTCACAATAAGTCGTGACAAAAGGCTACCCTAATTGAATGATTTACTGTTAGTAGAGGACACCAATGTAGATAAACGGATAGATACCCAATTCATCTACACTCAACTAGTGACAAGTTAAAAGAGTGGGATTTTCTCCATTTAGTCCTATACTACTGACTTTGAAATCATCATACGTGACAATACCGCTTACCACCCGACTGACGATTTCGTTCCGTCCACGCTTTCTGTACCCAGTACAAGGAGTAACATTTTATGAATAAATCTGAACACCGACACCAACTCATACGAGCTCTTGTAACGAAAAACAAGATTCATACTCAAGCTGAGCTACAAGCTCTTCTTGCCGATAATGATATTCAAGTTACACAAGCTACACTTTCGAGAGATATTAAAAGTATGAACCTCTCAAAAGTACGTGAAGAAGACAACTCTTACTACGTGCTCAATACAGGCTCTATCTCAAAATGGGAGAAACGTCTCGAAATCTACATGGAAGATGCTCTTGTCTTGATGCGTCCCGTTCAACACCAAGTCCTCCTTAAAACCCTTCCTGGACTTGCGCAATCCTTTGGTTCTATCATTGATGCATTAAGTTTCTCTGACGCTATCGCTACTCTCTGTGGTGATGATGTCTGCCTTGTCATCTGCGAAGATGCAGAAGCTGCTCAAAGATGCTTTGAAGAACTGAAAAAATTCGCTCCACCATTTTTCTTTGAAGAATAAGAAAATTCCGTGTCTGATGTGGCACGGAATTTTGTTATATTCTTTACTGAGATGGATTTTCTTTTTTAGTTCGTGCTAATCTCAGGGCACGATTTGGATTGAGACGATTAAATAGTTCTTCCAATTTCTTTTCATTCCAAACATCTGCGGCAGAAACGAAATTACCATCCGCATCTCGGAAAGATATCGGTTTATCTCCCATATCAGTCTCCTAGTCTACAAATTCAAACTCAAATTTACCAATGCGGACCAAATCCCCATCTTTAGCACCACGCGCACGAAGGGCTTCATCAACCCCCATACCACGAAGCTGGCGAGCAAATTTCATGACTGATTCGTCACTATCAAAGTTGGTCATATTAAAGAGTTTCATGAGTTTTTCACCAGAAAGTACCCATGTTGCATCGTCATCACGACTAATTTCAAAGGCTTTTTCTTCCTCATCAAATCCATAGTAGGCTTCTTCTTCCATATCTGACTCGTCGTAGAGCAAGAATTCTGGTGTCTTGTCTAGCAATTCAGCTGTAGCATCCAAAAGCGTAGCCAAACCTTGCTTGGTCAATCCAGAAATTGGGAAAATAGCTGGTAACTCTTCAAATTCATCGTAGTTTTCAGCCAATTTTTTCTTGAATTCTACAAGATTTTCCTGACTCTCAGGCATATCCATCTTATTGGCTACGATAATCTGTGGACGCTCCATCAAACGGAGATTGTATGACTCTAGCTCTTTATTGATAGCAAGATAATCCTCATATGGATCACGCCCTTCACTAGCTGACATATCAATGATGTGAAGGATGACACGTGTACGCTCGATGTGACGGAGGAACTGAGTTCCCAGACCGACTCCCTGACTAGCTCCTTCAATCAAACCTGGTAGATCAGCTACTGCAAAGGATTCACCTGATTGGGTACGAACCATTCCTAGATTTGGCACAATTGTCGTAAAGTGGTAGGCACCAATTTTAGGCTTAGCTGAGGTGATAACACTTAAAAGTGTTGATTTCCCAACAGAGGGGAAGCCTACTAAACCAACATCTGCCAAGATTTTTAATTCCAATTGTAACTCACGTTCCTGACCTGGTTCTCCATTTTCAGAGATTTCCGGTGCAGGATTTTTTGGTGTTGCAAAGCGGATATTTCCACGTCCACCACGACCACCGTGGGCAACGATAAATTCTTGACCGTGTTCAATCAAATCTGTCAAGACCTTGCCTGTCTCAGCATCACGCACAGTCGTACCTTGTGGTACTCGAACTCTAAGGTCCTCAGCACCACGACCATGCATCCCTTTGGTCATTCCTTTCTCACCAGAATCAGCCTTGAAATGGCGATTATAGCGGAAATCCATGAGAGTACGTAGACCTTCGTCTACAACGAAGACTACATTACCTCCACGACCACCGTCACCACCCCAAGGACCGCCATTAGGGACATATTTTTCACGGCGAAAGGCAACCATACCATCGCCACCATTACCAGCCTTGACCTTGATCTTGGCTGTATCTAAAAACATACTCATTTTTTTCTTCTCACTTTAAAAAAGGGCTGGGAAATCCCAGTCACAAAATTTTCTTGAATCTATTTTATAGATTACTGAGGGCACCAATTGCAGTTGCAAAAATTCCCAATAAACTTGCTACTAACATGATAAGCACGATAAGCAAGGTTAATTTCTCAAACATCGTTTTTTTACGTTTTCCATTATCTCCAAATGCCATTTTTATCTCCTTCGTTACATTCTATTTTCTATTATCTTAGCATGAATTCAGCTAGTTTTCAATAGTCACTTGCTACCGGCGCAATAATCCATAAAATGATATAAGCTACAATTCCTGCCCCATAACAAAATGCAAGAACACCCCATATTACACGAACAATAGTAGGATCCATATCAAAATAATTTGCGACCCCAGCACATACTCCAGCAATTTTTTGATCACTACCACTTCTCATCAATTGTTTTTTCATAGCTATTCCTCTTTCTATTCTTCATGGTCTCTCCAATAATCTCTGATGCTGATTAACTGTGTTTTTGAAGCCCTCAGCATTCGTCTAGAGCCTTTTACAGGCACAGCAACCACCTGTTGCGGTAAATACAAAACTGTCTTAAAGATACGCTGGCTGACCGTATCATCTTTTGCTAAATCTTTCTGGAAGTTATTTGAAATAATGGCATCCAGATAAAACTCATGCACTCGTTTCCCAAAGTTTTCAGCTGAAATCTCGTACAACTTCTCTGATAAAGTATGCTCATTCATGTCTGGTGTTGCAATCAGGGCTTCCAAAATAGCTCCGGCCAAATCATGTTCCCCATAGTACAAGGTTCCAAACATTTTATCACTGATAAGATTGTCCAGATAAGGATTTCCGTGAGCAATGACAGGCGTCCCACTAGCTAAGCTTTCCAAGTAAGTCAAACCTTGCGTTTCACTTGTCGAGGCCGAGATGAAGAAATCCGCCGCCTTATAATAAAGAGCTGTCTCACTAGGAGCAATCATCCCTGTAAAGACAACAGAGTCTTGAATCTCTAGTTTCTGAGCTTGCTCTTTGAGGTCATCCAGATAAGGTCCATCCCCAGCAACTACCAGTTTAACCTTGTCTTCCTCTTTCAGAACTTCTGCAAAAGCTGCTAGTACTGCTTGAATATTTTTTTCATAGGAAATTCTGGAAAGACTAAGTAGCATCTTTTCATCATCTTGAATCCCTAGTTTACTACGAAGTTCTTTCAAATTTTCCTGCTTGATTTCAGGACGCTCAAACTTGGCTAATTCAATCCCTGTTGGAATGACTCGTTTTTCAACCTTAACCTTATAGTCAGATAGCAAGTCATGGACAATCTCACTCGGGCAAATAACCCCATCCACATCATGTAAGAAACCTCTGACCAAGTACTTGACCATACTCGGACGAATCAGCATCCCCTTAGCAATATAATGCACATAGTCTTCGTACTGGGTGTGATAAGTATGGATGACTGGAATTTTCAGTTCACGCGCAATCCAAATCCCCAACAATCCGAGAGAAAATTCAGTCTGAGTATGGATAATATCTAACTGATACTGTTTGGCAATTTCAAGCGCCTTGCTGAAACCTCGGTAGGCAAATCGACGATCCTTAAAAGCAAAAAAAGGAACACTTGGAATCCGGATAATTTGCCAATCTTCATAACGATTGACATCCTTATCTGTCGTCGTAAAGATAAAAACAGCGTGCCCTTGCTTTTCAAGTTCTGTTTTCAAAGTTCGAATACTGGTCGCAACACCTGAAACCTGAGGAAAATAGGTATCTGTAAATAAACCAATTCGCATAGATTACCTCTCTTTTTACTTTCTCCCTAAAGCGGCTTGTTTCTCATAAAAGTCCAACCAGATTTGTAACAGATGCTCTTCAGAATACTCTCTAGAAATATTTTTAGCCTTTTCTTTAAGTTCTTTTAAGGCAACAGGATTGGCTTGATATTCCAAAATAGCTTCTTTCATCTCTTCTCTATCTGCTGTCGCCCGATAATTTCCCTCCAAAATTACCTTATAGAGATCCAAATCACGCAACATAATCGGAGCTTCACAACTAGCAGCCTCTAAAATGGTCATAGGAAAAAGCTCATTGTAACTAGGCAACAAGAAAAGGTCCGCTAGGGCATACAATTCGCGCATCCGCTCTGGCGACACGATACCTGGAAAAATCAAGTTTTTAGGGGGATTTTCCATTATTTTCTTATAGCGTTCATAGCCATCTGTCATGCCACCAAAAGAGAAACCACCCGCCCAGATAAAGGTAATCTGAGGCAATTCCTCAGCCAGACGGATAAAGTCATCAATTCCTTTACGTTTCTGAACTTGCCCAGCACCTACTACGATAAATTGATTGTCACTAAGACCTAGATCTGTTCGCAGTCTCTCTACCTCTTCTTGTGGAAGAGGATGCCATTTTTCCTTGTTTACAAAGTTAGGAATATAGGTCACTTTTTCACGTGGAATACCAGCTGCCACCAAATCCTCAATAAACATAGGATTGACTACCACCAAGTGCTCCATCCGGTTGTAAAAAGAAAATACATAGCGTTTCACAATTCCCTTTAAGAAAAATGGAATTTTCAAACTTCCCTCAAGTGTATCAGGCAAGAAATGCACATAGCCAATTTTTCTCCCTGAACGTTTCTTTTGGAAGGTTGACAAATAATAAGGGAAATCAATCGTATGAAAGTGAGTCACATCTGCCTCAATTGGTAGATTTTCAGTAACAATCAATTGATCCTTTGCATCACGGTGAAGAAGACGAACTAATTCACGGTAGGCACCTGAAACTCCTTGTCCAGCTACTTTCTCACTTGAACTCAACATATTGATGCGTAATTTCTTTTTTTCCATAGCTACTATTATATCATTTTCTTTGAATAAAATCAGCAAAAGAAAGGAGAGACTAGAGGAAAAGAGGGGGAAATTTCCTCACTTTTCCAACGGTCTCTCACATGCTTTTATATGTTTATACTCAATGAAAATCAAAGAGCAAACTAGGAAGCTATCCGCAGGCTGTACTTGAGTACGGCAAGGTGAAGCTGACGTGGTTTGAATTTGATTTTCGAAGAGTATTACTTAATACCTAGGGCAATGCGTGCATAGCGACTCATTTTTTCAACGGTCCAGGCTGGATACCAGACTAATTTGACCTCAGTATCAGTTACTTCGGGCACCTCTGTCATGGCATCATAAATCTGATCCGTCAAAAGATCTGCCAGGGGACAACCCATAGTTGTCAAAGTCATATCAATCTCTGTTTGCCCTGTGTCGCCGTCAAAACGAATCTCATAGATCAAACCAAGATTGACAATATCGATTCCTAACTCAGGATCGATGACTTCTTCCAAGGCTGTTAAAATGCGTGTTTTGATGTTTTCGATTTGCTCTTCTGTATAAGCCATATTTTCCTCACTCTTAGTCTTCAATAAAATCACGAAGCGGTTTGCTGCGACTTGGTTGGCGTAGTTTTCTCAAAGCTTTAGCTTCAATCTGACGGATACGCTCGCGAGTCACGTTAAAGACTTTACCAACATCTTCAAGGGTACGCATTTTACCATCATCTAGCCCAAAACGCAGACGCAAAACATTTTCTTCACGGTCTGTAAGAGTATCCAAGACCTCATCCAACTGCTCACGCAAGACAATACGAGTTGTATAGTCCACTGGATTTTCAATCACTTCATCTTCGATAAAGTCCCCAAGGTGGCTATCATCCTCTTCACCGATTGGAGTTTCAAGGGATACCGGTTCTTGGGCAATCTTCAAGATTTCACGAACCTTATCAGGTGTCATATCCATGCGCTCAGCGATTTGTTCTGGCGTTGGGTCTTGTCCCAATTCTTGAAGGAGATTACGCTGTTCACGAACCAATTTATTGATGGTTTCAACCATGTGAACAGGGATACGGATGGTACGAGCTTGGTCCGCAATAGCACGAGTGATAGCCTGACGAATCCACCAAGTTGCGTAAGTTGAGAACTTGAATCCTTTAGAATAGTCAAACTTGTCAACCGCCTTCATCAAGCCCATGTTCCCTTCTTGAATCAAGTCAAGGAACTGCATACCACGGCCGACATAACGTTTGGCAATGGAAACAACCAAACGAAGGTTGGCTTCCGCAAGACGTTGTTTGGCTTCGATATCACCAGCTTCAACAGCCAGTGCCAATTCTTTTTCCTCTTCATTGGTCAAAAGAGGAACAACCCCGATTTCTTTCAAGTACATACGGACAGGGTCATTGACCTTAGCCGAAGTTGATCCAATCAAATCCTCATCGCTGAGTTCTGGTTCTTCTTCATTGCTAAGAACACGCGCACTTGGATTCCCTTCATTATCTGTGATTGAAATCCCTGCATCCTGAATCCGTTGCAAGAGATCTTCAATCCCATCAGCATCCAAGGTAAAAGGAATAACTAGACTTGCATTTATTTCATCATCTGTTGCTGTCCCTTTTTGTTTATGATTACGGATAAATTCTGCTACTTGTACATCAAATGTTGTTACTTCTTTTTGTTTTGTTGCCATTATTACTCCATTCTTCTCTTTTGGGAAATTAAACGTTCCAATTCTTCTAGGGCTGTGTCGGTATCTCCTACATGGCTAGCTTCCTGCACCTTCTTTTTGATTCTCATATTGTCCTGATTCAAGAGAGCCTTGTTTCGAGTCATTTCTACTTCACTTAGTTCCTGAGGTGACATCTCAGCAGGTAAATCCTGAGCTAAGACTTGGTACCAAGCTCTTTCAACTTCCTCTGTCTGTTCTGCTAAAACTTCTGGAGGAAGATTGCCATACTGGCCAAGCAAGTCATATAAGACCTGAAATTCAGGTGTATCAAATGCAAAATCTTCTCGCAAACGGTAATCATTCAAAATAAGAGGAGATTCCATCATTCGATAAAGTAGATGGGCTTCTGCCCTCATAATAGCCGATAACTGCTTGGTGACAGGCATGGTGATTGGCATCGGTCTGGAAATCCCTTCCATGCGATTCTGCCTTTGTGCCTGTCGACTCTCATTAACAATCTGCTCAATCTGGGCATAATCAAAGGACGCCAGACTGTCAGCTAAAATATGAATATAGCTGTTTTGAGCAGTGATAGACTTTTCTTGAACAATCAAGGGAGCTATTTTTTCAATAAACTCAATCTGAGCCTGCAGATTTTCACTATTTTCAGGCTTGTACTGGTGAATGTAAAACTCAATCGGACTAATACGAGTTTTCGTTAATAGATAGGCCAAGTCTTCTGGTCCATTTTTTTGTAGATACTCATCTGGATCCAAGTTATCAGGCATGCTAACGATTTGCACTGGCATATCACTAATTTCGTCCAGCGCTTTCAATGTAGCAGCTTGCCCAGCCTTATCACCATCATAAACAAGAACCAACTTCTTGGTCAACCTTTTCAGATGCTCAACATGCTCACGACTTAAAGCTGTTCCCATAGATGCGACAGCATTTTCGATTCCAGCCCGATAGGCTGCAATGACATCCATGAATCCTTCCATCAGATAAATCTCACTGACTTTTCCAGAAGATTTTTTAGCCCTATCCATATGATATAATTCGTAACTTTTGTTAAAAATTGCAGTCGATCGGCTATTTTTATACTTAGAAGTTTGTGAATCCGTTTTCTGCCAGATACGACCTGAGAAGGCAATGACCTTTCCCTGATCATTTGTCAGGGGAAACATAATGCGATTGTGAAAGGTGTCTACAAATTGATTAGCATCTGAGAGGTAAAATAGCCCTGAATCCAGGAAATCCTCTTCACGATACTGACCAGACAAACGTTGATAGAGATAGTTTCGTTCTGGAGGTGCTAAACCAATCCGAAAATGCTTGAGCACTTCATCTGTCAAACCACGCTGATAGAGGTAATTTCTGGCCTCTTCCCCCATGGTCGTTGTCATGAGGATAGCATGGTAAAATTTGGCAGCATCTTCGTGCATATCATAAAGAGCTTGGTGAGGCGAGGCTGGCTTTTGCTCACTATAAAGCGGTTTTTCCACCTCTATCCCAACACGCTGACCTAAGATTTGGACAGCCTCCATAAAGGGAACTCCTTGATACTCCTCGATGAACTTAAAGACATCACCCGAGCGACCACAACCAAAACAGTGATAAAACTGCTTATCTTCCACAACGTTGAAAGAAGGTGTTTTTTCACCATGAAAAGGACAGAGCCCTAGATAGTTCCGTCCTGCCTTTTGTAAAGAAATCACATCTCCTATGACTTCCACAATGTTGGCATTGTTTTTGATTTCTTCAATGACTTGTTTGTCAACCATACACAATACCTCCATCTTATCATAGTATCACGTAAACTAGTATAGCTTATTTCAGAAAAAAAGTAAAC
The DNA here is from genome assembly GCF_041432345.1 of Streptococcus sp. 27098_8_103. GTDB lineage: Bacteria > Bacillota > Bacilli > Lactobacillales > Streptococcaceae > Streptococcus > Streptococcus mitis_BV. Next base: position 8,162 of record NZ_JAPVZK010000001.1, on the reverse strand, counting down.
CATTTCATACACTTTCCATGATTATCTTTGCTTCATTTTTTAAAATTTCAAGAGAAGATAAAAAACTCAGAAACACTTCCATGCCTCTAAGTTTTGCTTCACAATTTTTGATGAAAATAGAGATTATCTATTCAAATAATTGATAGTAGTCTGAGATCTTCATCTTTGCTTTTTCTTCTTGATTCAAATCTTGGATAATCCGTCCTTCTTTCATGACAATCAAGCGATTGCCGTACTTGAGAGCATCTTCCATATGATGAGTAATCATAAGAGCTGTCAGCTGATCTTTCTTGACAAATTCATCTGTCAACTCCATGAGTGCGACACTTGTCTTTGGATCAAGGGCTGCAGTATGCTCGTCTAACAAGAGTAATTCAGGTCGCTTCAAGGTTGCCATCAAGAGACTCAAGGCCTGTCTTTGCCCACCTGATAAGAACTCAATTGGCGTATTCAAGTGTTTCTCAAGACCATTTCCTACTTTTTCAATGGTAGCCTGAAATTCATTCTTGTAGCTAGCCAGTCGTCTCGGAAACAGTCCACGCTTTTCACCACGAAACTTGGCAATCAAAAGATTTTCAGCCACCGTCATACGGGGAGCTGTCCCCATCTTGGGATCTTGGAAGACACGAGACAGATACTTAGCTCGCTTCTCTGGTGAAAACTTGGTAACATCCTCACCTAAAATACGGATAGTTCCACTGGTTAGTGATAAGGTTCCTGCAATAGTGTTAAAGAGAGTCGATTTCCCAGCACCATTTCCACCTAAAATCGTGATAAAGTCCTGTTCAAAAATTTCTAAGGAAACATCATTTAAAATAATCTTTTCTTCATCAAAGCCATTTTTAACGACTTTGGTTGCATTTTTTAATTCTACAATTGCTGTCATTTGCTTAACTTGGCTCCTTTCAAGATTGTTTGCTTAAATGTTGGAATCATGAGGCAGACTGCCAAAATCAAGGCACTGTATAAACGAAGGTAACTTGTATTAAAGCCAAGAGCAATAACTGCCCACACTAAGAATTGATAGGCGATAGAACCCACAACGATGGCAACCAGACGCTCTGCCAAGCTCAAACTCTTGAAAATAACTTCCCCAATAATCAAACTTGCAAGACCTACAACGATAACCCCGATTCCTCGAGATACATCGGCATAACCTTCTTGCTGGGCAATGAGAGCACCTGCAAGGGCAATCACACCATTTGATAAGACCAAGCCCATAAGCTCCATGCGTCCAGTATGAATCCCGAAACTTCTAGCCATATCAGGATTGTCGCCTGTAGCAATATAGGCTTGTCCGAGTTTAGTATCCAAGAAAAAGAGCATAAGAACAATAACAATACTGACAAAGATGAGACCTGTCAAAAGTTGATTCAAATCCGAATCAAAAGGCAAAACATCCTGGATTTGCTTGGTTCCAAGCAATCCTAAATTTGCACGTCCCATAATCAAGAGCATGATAGAGTGACAGGAAGTCATCACCAGAATCCCTGAGAGCAAGGTTGGGATTTTCCCTTTTGTATAAAGAAGTCCTGCCGCCATTCCAGCCAAACAACCAGCTCCAACAGCAACAAGTGTCGCTAAAAAGGGATTCACACCTTTCGTTATCAGAGTGACAGCAACAGCTCCCCCAAGAGGGAAGGAACCTTCTGTCGTCATATCTGGAAAGTTCAAAATCCTAAATGTCATAAAGATTCCCAGACCTAGAATAGCCCAGACAAATCCTTGAGAAATAATAGATAATATCATCTGTTTCTTAACCTTTTCTATACGATTTCTATTGTAAAAAATTGGAGGAGATGTCCCCAACTCCTCCATTGTAGATTATTCAATCACTTGTCCTGCTTCTTTTAGAACAGATTCAGGAATCGTAATACCTAGCTCTTGTGCCAATTTTTTATTGATAACTGATTTACCAGTTGAAAAGACATTGACTGGAGTATCAGCTGGTTTAGCACCTTTCAAAACTTGAGCAATCATTTTACCTGTTGCCACACCAAGGTCATGTTGGTCAACTACAACTGATGCTAAACCACCAGCTTCTACCATGGCAGTCGCACTTGGGTAGATTGGTTTTTTAGCGGATTGGTTGCTTGATACAACTGTTGAAAAAGCTGATGCAATGGTGTTATCAATTGGAACCCAGATAGCATCGACCTTGCTAGTCATAACATTAACTGTTGAAGCAATTTCATTTGTTGAAGGAACTGCAAATGTTTCCACTGTCAAACCTGCTTTTTCAGCATAAGCCTTAAATTCTTCTACCTGAGTTTTGGAATTATCTTCGCTACTTGAGTAAAGAGCTCCGATTGTTTTCACATTCGGTGTCAAAGCTTTGATGAGTTCAACTTGTTGTTGAGCGGGATTGTGGTCAGATACCCCTGTAATGTTGCCACCTGGTTTTTTCAAATCTTTAACCAAGTTCGCACCGATTGGGTCTGTAATAGCAGCCATGATAACCGGTAGATCTTTTGTGGCACTAGCCAAGCCTTGAGCAGCTGGTGTTGCAATCCCTACTACAAGGTCATTCCCATTTGCAACCAATTGTTTACTCATTGTCGCAACCTTACTTTGGTCGCCTTCTGAGTTCATAAAGTCGATTTTAACTTGATCATCTTTATAGCCTTCTTCTGCAAGTCCATCTTGAATCCCTTTATAAATCAAGTCAAGAGAGGGATGGCTCACAAACTGAAGGACACCAACTTTGGCAACTTTCTTTTCATTCTTAGCTTCTGGTTTATTCATTGAAGAGTAAATCAAGCTTCCTGCTACTAAGACTGCTAATGCAGCGATAATTCCAATTAAACGTTTATTTTTCATTCTATTTCTCCTTTTATTCCTTTAAAATACTTCACTTATCTAATACTCTTCGAAAATCTCTTCAAACCACGTCAGCGTCGCCTTACCGTACTCAAGTACAGCTTGCGGCTAGCTTCCTAGTTTGCTTTTTGATTTTCATTGAGTATAAACAAGCGACGCCATCGTTTTCTTTCCATACTAACCTCCATCAAAAAAGTCCTCACACAAAAAACTTGTGTGAGGACGTCGATGCGCGGTACCACCTCAATTATAGGGAATTTCCCTATCGCTCTGTCTCGCAATAACGAGATGCACTGTAAGGTGTGCTCACCGAATTTTTATGATTTCAAATTCTAAATACCATTCAGCCCAATTTTCATCATCACACTTATCTGTTTTCAGCTACCACAGACTCTCTAAAAAGTTTATTATGATTACTTTTCTGAATGGTTAAATTATATCATTTTTCAACTACTTGTCAAGACTCTTTTAGCATTTTTTTGAAAGATTCAAAAACTTCCCCTATAGAAAAGAGGAAGTTTGATAGGCATCAGCCTGAATTACGCAATCCTGTTGCAATTCCGTTGATGGTTGTATGGATTAATTTTTCTTGATCGCTTGATAATTCTCCTCGGCGTTGACGTTTAATCAACTCCAACTGGATATAGTTGAGGATATTAAAGTAAGGCATACGGTAATCCAAACTTGCTTTTAGATATGGATTTTCAGCCAAGAGTTCATCGTAACCTTCAATAGCTAAGATGACTTCCTTGGTAACTTGCCATTCATTTAGAATAGTCTCATAGATTGCTTTGACTTCTTCATCCTCACACAGTTTGGCATATTCAAAAGCAATGTTCATATTTGATTTTGACAAGACCATGTCGACATTTGAAAGAAGCGATTGGAAGAAAGGCCAGTTTTGGTACATGTCTCGTAAGATAGCGATATTCTCTGGATTTTTATCGATAAATTCCTTGAAGCTTGAACCAACCCCATACCAGCCAGGGAACATGACGCGACTTTGCGACCATGAGAATACCCAAGGAATAGCTCGCAAACCACCGATTTCAGTAATAGTCTTACGAGCGGCTGGACGAGAACCAATGTTAAAGCTTGAAATAGCCTTGATTGGACTTGACTCGAAGAAATAATCATAGAAATGATCATTACCAAAGACCAAATCACGGTAGATATCGTAACTACGGTCCACCACTTGGTCCATAATAGCTTCGTAACGATTTGAGGTGTTGGTATCGCTCTTCTTCTGAGTAATCATACGGTTAATGGCCGCCGAAACCAACATTTCAAGGTTATAGTAAGCTGCGTCTTTGTTACCATATTTATTGCCAATTACTTCACCCTGCTCCGTCAAGCGGATACGATCCTTAATGGACTTGAGAGGTTGAGAGGTGATGGCTTCATAGGTTGGTCCACCACCACGACCGACAGTCCCACCACGGCCGTGGAAGAAGGTAACCTTAACGCCAAATTCATCTCCAATAGCAGTCAATTGTTGTTGAGCCTTGTAGAGGGTCCAACATGATGAAAGGTAACCACCATCTTTATTACTATCAGAGTAACCAAGCATGATTTCTTGGTAGTTATTACGTGAAGCAATCCATTTCTTAGCAAGAGGAAGAGAAAGGTATTCTCTCATAGTTTCTTCTGAGTGGTCCAAGTCCTCAATTGTTTCAAAGAGAGGAACAATTTGGACACGGGCTCTTTCTTTATCAACTAACCCTACTTCTTTTAGCAAGATAGCCAATTCCAACATGTCTGATACGCTGGTTGCATGTGAAATGATGGTCTGACGAATGACATCATCTCCCAACTTATCTTTCAACTTACGGGCAGCCTTAAAGATTGCTAATTCTTTTTCAAGTAACTCTGATTTTTCAACATGAGTGGCAGAAAGAATACGCGGATCTTCTTCCAATTCTTTCAAGAGAAGCTGGCATTTTTCTTCTTCACCTAGTTCACTATAATGCGAATGAATACCAGCTGATTTCAAGAGTTCAGCTACACAGGCTTCATGAACACTAGAATCTTGACGCATGTCAATAGATGCCAAATAGAAACCAAAAATTTCAACTGCCTGAATTAACTCAACAAAATCACCAGAAATCAGTGCTTCACCCTTGTTTTCCAAGAGGGAATCACGAATGGTAATTAAATCCTTATAAAAATCATTAGCTGTTTCATAGCGAGCTCCAACTTCCTTATCCTCAATAAGATAAGCTTTTGTCGCTTGGATTTTTGATTGAATATCAAACAAGGCACGACGGTATAGCTCTTTTTCACGATAAATCGAGTTATCCTTAGACTGACGAGCCATTTCTCTAACTTGCTTGCTTACATTGACAATACTGGTTGAAAGAGAGAACTCACGATAAAGTTGGTAAATCTTTTCATCATAATAATTCATGATGACTTCACACTGAGTCATAGCAGATTGTTTCAAGGTATCCGATGTAACAAAAGGATTACCATCACGGTCTCCACCAATCCACATTCCCATGGTAATTGGTTTAGGATGTTTCAACTCCAGTCCATGTTTTTTAGCCAGACGCTTGTACTCAGCAGTCAAATGAGGAACTGCCTTCAGGAATGAACTATTGTAGTATTCCATAACATTCGTGATTTCATTAGTTACTTTCAATTTCTTTTCACGAATCATATCTGTTTGCATGATAATCTCAATGTAACGACGGAGATCATTATGCCATTTTTCCTTATTAATCAAGCCTAATTTCACATCACGATACTTACGCAAAAGGGTATGGATATGGTTAGTCAAATCCAACATACTCTTACGTTGTACTTGTGTTGGATGGGCAGTCAAAACAGGGACAACATTCAAGTGTTCTAGAATTTCAACCGCATTTTCTTTTTCTGCAACCATTTTGATCGTTGCCGATAATTTCCCAAGATAATCTTGATCGATATTATTTTGGTGGTTGATTTCATAGGCCAAATCCACATCTTCTGAAATATTAATCAAAAGGGGCAAGATAGAGAAATAGCGTGAAATATAGGCCATTTCATCATTTGACAGACTCGTAACCAATTGGTTCAAGCCCTGATAATCTTCTTGAGTTGATAATTCTTTCAACTGCATGATTTTTGCAAAAGTCTCTGGGGCAAGCATATTTTTAGTGATATCTTCTAACAATTCTGTTAAAATCAATACTTCTTCTTGCACGACAGCTTTATTACTATAGTTTTCTAATTTTTGAAGAGACATAGGTAATCCTTTCCACTATCAACTCTACATATAGTTTGATGAGTGAGCTTCTAACTCCTCATATAATTGGGCACGTTTTTCACTTGCATCAATATTTAAGACAAAGGCGATGGCTACAGACAAGACTAGGAGACTGTTCCCTCCTTGTGATAAGAAGGGGAAGGTTACTCCTGTCGAGGGAATAATACCAGAAATTCCACCGATATTGACAAAGACCTGTACCAACATCATCCCCCCAACCCCAATCGCCATCATAGAATTAAAGGGATTCTTAGCACGAATACCGACTAGGATAATTCGCAAAATCAGGAAAAAGACAAGTGCCAAAATCAAACTGGCTCCCACAAATCCAAACTCTTCAATGACAATTGAAAATACAAAGTCTGTATGGGCCTCTGGTAAATAACCACGTTTTTCGATTGAATTTCCTAAGCCTAGACCAAACCACCCACCATTTACCATGGCAAAGTAGGAATTTGCAAGTTGGTGTCCTGCTCCTGCCAAATCAGCAAAGGGATTAAAGTAGGCACTGAAACGCTTGGCCACGTAACCAAATACTGGAACTTTTGAAAACTTATCAACCCCAATTACAGAAATAGCTGATAGAGATAGGGCTGAAACTCCAAATAAAACACCGATAAAGACTATAAACCAACGATGAGCAATTCCACTAACTGTATACATAATCAAGGCAACCAGAGCTAGGATAGTAGCATTCCCCAAGTCTGGGAAAATAGCCAAACTTCCTATCATGACAAGTAGGACAAAACGCCAATCATTAAAAGCACGAGGAATCCATTGATTTTGAGTTAAAACTTGAAAATCATAAATACCAATTTCATCCTGTTGTTTTGAAAAACGTTGAGCCAAGTACCAGACAATGATAATCTTCAAATACTCCGCTGGTTGAATGGTCAAAGGTCCTACTGAAATCCAACCATAGGCTCCATTGACTGGCGTACCAATTAAGCGAGCCAGAGCCAAAAGAATCAGCTCAACAAACATAACAATAAATAAGAGTCGTTCTTTTCTTAAAAAATTCAGTTTCAGCTTATATATCAAGGCAATCAATATTAAACTAAATATCCAAAACATTCCCTGACTTCGAACCAATTGGAGGGCACTTTTACCCTCTTCGATAAGAATGGCACTGGTTGTAGAATAAACTACAATCAAGCCCAAAATTGATAAAAGTAAGTAAGGAACTAGAATAGAATAGTTTAATAGGTGCCTCTTACTAATCTTCATAGTATCACCAATCTAATGAGAACAAAAGAAATTATTCCCAAATTCCGTTTATTTTCTAGTTTTGACTGCTATTATACCATTTTTTCTGAAAGAAAAAAACTCTTATACTTAAGATAAAAAGATTTTCTCATAAGAAAAAGAACTTGAGATGCTAAATCTCAAGTTCTTTCTTAGGTTGAATCAATCACTGATTGAAAGAATATCTGAATTATTCTTCGTCTTTTCTTTTCTTACGAGCGATTAATCCGAATCCACTCAAGACTCCTAGAAGTCCAAGCGCTGCTAAGCTAGAGTTTGCTTCTGTACCTGTATTTGGAAGTTCGCGTTGACCATCCATATACCGTGGTGTAGCAGGTTCTGCTGGTTGTTCTGGTGTCACTGGAGCTATTGGTCGTTCAGGTGTCTCAGGTGTCACTGGAACTGGATTTGGTGCAGGACTAGGTTCTGGTTGTGGAGCTGGCTGAGGAGCTGGAGCTGGTTGAGGAGCTGGAGCTGGTTGTAGAGTCGGAGTTCGCTCTGGAGTCGGTTCCGGTTTTGGCTCTGGCTTAGACTCTTCAGGAATCTTCAACTCAGGAATTTCCACTTTAGGAGCTTCATTTGGTTTTGCAACCTCTTCAACTACTTCACGGTAGTAATAGTTTACGACCTTACCACCAACTGGAACAATTCCGTCCTTATCTTCAGGAACTTTTACTAGCTCATAAGAAGTTGTTCTTGTGATTACATTTCCATTTTCAACAACTTTTTCAACCTTACTTGGAATCACTTTCGCTTCAGAAGTGTAGTTAGAGCCAATATCTTTTTGACCTTGGTCAATACTATCTGCTAACTTATCAGTTGTACCTTCTTTGTAATAATTTACGGTTAC